>DNXA01000239.1 GCA_003506065.1 Actinomycetota bacterium | reverse complement strand
TGGAGACGTAGGGATTGGTCGTCTGCCGAAAGACCTGCCCGAAGCCGCCAGTTGCGAGCACGACCTGTGGCGCCAAGGCGGCTCCGACACCATCGCGCTGCCCCTGACCCATCACGTGCAAGGTGATGCCCTGCGTTGCTCCGCGCGCATCAGTGATGAGGTCGAGCGCAAGGGCGTTCTCAACAAGCTCGATCCCAGGATCGCGAGCCACAGCCTGCACCAGTGCTCGGGAGATCTCCGCGCCTGTTGCATCGCCGCCCGCATGGGCAATGCGATCGCGGTGGTGTCCACCCTCGCGCGAGAGCGCGATCTCGCCTCCGGGCTCAGTATCAAATCGTGCGCCCAGGCGCATCAGCCCACGCACGGCCGATGGACCCTCGGTGACGAGCACCCGCACGGCCTCTTCGTCGCAAAGACCAACTCCGGCAACGAGGGTGTCCTCCAGATGCTCGGCAGGCGAGTCGTCCTCTGCCAATGCAGCGGCAATGCCGCCTTGTGCCCACTGAGTGGAGCCTTCGTTCACGGTCGCCTTGGTGACCAGCAGCACCGAGAGCCCGGCTCGTCGCGCGTGCAAGGCAGTCGTCAGGCCGGCGATGCCAGAACCGACGACGATCACATCGGCACGAACTGTCCAACCAGGATGGGCCGCCGTGAGCTGGATCGGAAGGATGCTCACCCGCCGCCACCGATGGTGCAAGGCATGTTGTCGATCAGCCGGACTGTGCCGAGAGTGGCCGCAACGAGGACCCGTCCCTCGCCTGTTGCAGGTGCGCCAAGTTCGGGGTCGGTGATCACGAGGTAGTCGACGATGATCTCGGGATGCTCGGCGAGCACAGCACGGCCAGCTCGCTCGCCGGCGGCGGCTCCGTCTTGGGCAGCAACCTCGGCGGCGACCTCAATGGCCCGTGGCAGAGCCACAGCAGTGGCCCGTTCATGCTTGGTCAGGAATCGGTTGCGGCTGCTCAGCGCCAGCCCATCGTCTTCGCGGACCGTCGGCACTCCGACGACTTTGATCGGGAAACAGAGCGACTTCACCATCGCTGTGATCAATGCAAGCTGCTGATAGTCCTTCTGCCCGAACAGCGCAATGTCAGGGTCGGTCAGGTGCAGGAATTTGGCGACGACGGTGAGCATGCCCTGGAAGTGTCCCGGTCGGGAGCGGCCTTCAAGAATCGAACCAAGAGATCCAGGGTCGACCATGACATGCGCAGTGAGATCTCGAAGATCAGCTGATCCGTACAACTCCTCTACTGAAGGTGCATAGAGCAAATCAGCACCCGCAACACTGGCAAGTTCGAGATCGTGATCCAAGGTTCTCGGGTAGCGGGCGAAATCCTCTGCCTCACCGAACTGCGTCGGATTGACAAAGTCCGTCACGATCACACAGCCAGCGCGGCCAACCTCCTGTCGGGCGCAGTGGATCAGCTCAGCATGCCCTTCATGCAGCGCACCCATGGTCATCACCACAGCAACAGGACTCATCTGTCCGCGTTCTGTGATGAGTTCATCATGGGTGGAGACCAAGCACGCTGTCATGATGGATCTCCGTGGGAGTTGAGCACTTCAAGCAGCGGACCAGCGAGGCTTGCCGACAACAGGCCGGCCTCAACGGCGCGATCAGCAGTCACGCGAGCAAGGGCACGATATGCAGCCTCGGCAGCGCTTGACTCATTGCCGATCACTTCGATGTGCGCAGCGACTGAACGAGCATCCCCGCGTGCCACTGGTCCCGTCAACGCCTGGTCTCCAAGGCGAAGAGCGTTGTCCAGGCTTGCACCAAGGAGCGGCCCGAGCACTCGCTGAGGCTGATCGATGCCGGCTCGCTGCAGCAGTTCAGTGCTCTGCGCGACAAGAGTGATCAGAAAGTTCGAGCCAAAGGCCAGGGCTGCGTGATACAGGGGCCGACTTGCCTCTGGCACCCAGACCGGCTCTCCACCCATTTCAATCACGAGTGCCTCTGCAGCAGTCCGTAATGCTTCAGGTGCCGTGACCCCGAATGGACAGTCGGTGAGTCGTGACAGATCAATGCTGGTACCGGTGAACGACATCACCGGATGGACTGCCAGTGGCAATGCGCCTTCCTTTGTCACTGCATCCAGGGCTTGGATCCCGTAGCGGCCACTGAGGTGCATCCAGAACTGGCCCGGTGTGACGACCCCCGCCATGGCCAGACCCTGAACCAGCCCGATCAGGGCATCATCGGGAACGGCAACAAGCACGAGGTCAGCCGAGACGGCCACCTCTGCCAGATCAACAATCGGCGTGTTCGGCAGCAATGCCTGCGCACGCAAGCGGGAGAGATCCGACACCGCTGAGGCAGCAATGACCGGGTGTCCTGCGCGCTGCAGTGCTGCAGCAATGACAGATCCGGCTCGGCCAGTGCCAATAACGCCGACGCGAAGTCGGGGAGGAGCCGTCACAATCACGAGCGTAGACGTAGCGGACTGTCCATGGTGACTGACGCTGCCTGCGAGGATGCGCAGGTGAGCACTCGCGAGGTCCTCGTCGCCTTGGGGATGGCAAGGCATCTGCCAGCAGACTTGTGCGTGGATCTAGGAATGCTGCATCCAACGCAGCATGCTGCGATGCAGCTCAATCTCACCCTGGATGGCGAGATCATCAGCGCAGCCGACCCACGAATCGGGTTCATGCATCGCAGCGACGAGAAGATCTTCGAATCCCTCGACTACCGTCAACTCCTCATGCTGGCCAGTCGACATGACTGGGTCAATGCCTTCCACGCAGAGTTGAATATCGCACTGCTCCTTGAGGATGCAATGGGCATTACTCCGTCCGAACGATCAACCTGGTCGCGAACGCTGCTCGCCGAACTCGACCGAATCACTACAGGTCTTCTTATGCTCGGCGCAACCAGCACCAACCTTCCGCAAGCAATACAGGCAAGAGAAGGCCTTGTGCACCTGCATGAGCAGCTGACTGGAACGCGACTGCATCCGATGTTCGTCCGGATCGGCGGCATTGCACATGAACTGCCGCTGGATTGGTTGGCCGCACTGGAGACAGAGCTTGATTCACTGCAGTTGCTCCTACCGGCATTGCACAGCCAGGTTGAGGAGGAGTTCGCACACCTGACTGGGATCGGCATCATCACCGGCGAGCAAGTCCATCAGTTCGGCCTGTCCGGGAATGCTGCTCGCGCCAGTGGGATCACTATGGATCTGCGAATCCAGCAGCCCTATCTGGCCTACGCCCAAGTCAGTGTGCCGATGCAGNNGTCAATACGCCCCTGCCGAAAGTGGTGCGCGTTCCTGAGGGCACGAGTTACCTCGCCATCGAGGGACCACTCGGCGTCCTTGGCGCACTGCTGGACAGCGCTGGCGACAAGACTCCATGGCGGCTCAAACTGCGCACACCATCGTTTGCCATGGTGCAATCACTGACCAGCACCCTCATCGGACTTCCGCTGGAGCATCTGGGCGTCATGCTGCAGTCATGCACCTTTGTCGTGGGTGACGCTGACCGCTGAAACGCCAGTCGCTGACTACTCCTGACCGTGCTCACGAAGGTAGGTGGCGAATCGAGCACGCAGCAGTGCCTCAGTGGTCGGGTCGAGCGGGTTGTCACCAAACATCTCACGCACCGCACGCACCGTCTCGATGAAGGTGCCACCGACAGCACCGAGGTCGCCGCCCTCACCCTCGATTGCGGCCATGCTCGGCATATGCCCAAACAGATCGGTGAAGAAGCCGAGATCCAGATGCTTCTCTGCGCGGTGGAAGGCTCGCTGACGCAATTCCTCGAAGGGCAGGTCCTCAAGCTCAGGCTCAGTGCTCATGCGCTGACCCTACCGAGGCCGGAATCGTTGCTGTCCCCGTCGGTTGGCAATCGGCAGATGTGCTCCAGCCAGAGAGCGGCAGCGGTCAAGGCAAGTGCCCCAGCGGCAGAGGCCAGACTGATCCAGAGGGTGTCCGTGCCTGCCTCGGTGGCTCGTGAGGGCAGGGTGCCGATGCTGATGCCTGCATAGAAGCCAGCTACGAGGGAGCCCGTGCGCGAAGCCGCCATTGCCAGCGCAGCCGTGCGCGCAGCCACCAGAGGTGCCATCGGCCGGTGACCTTTCTTCCGCTTCAGCCGTGGGCGAGCCAGCACCGTCCAGATGAGCAGCGCAACGGCCAGGAACCACACGGTGAATGCAGCCAGCCACGGGATCGGCACGACTCGGCCGGACTGATTGTCGACCATAACGGCAGCAGCCCAGCCAATGGAACCGGCGAGCAGCCCGAGGGTGAGCAGCAGCCGAATGCGGGTGGGAGTCACGCAGGCACCTGCAGGATGACGGGCGGATCAAGCTGTTGCACGCCTGAGGTGTCTACCAGCTGCACAAGGGTACGAACTGGGACGCCCAGGAGTTCGGCATCGGCATCCGCATCGAGCCAGGGCACAAGTACGAATCCGCGCTCTGCTGCTCTTGGGTGCGGGAGAGTCAATCGCTCATCAGTGGAAACGACATCGCCGAAGCTGATGATGTCGATATCAAGGGTGCGCGGACCCCACCGGATCTCGCGTGTTCGATGCCACTGCGCCTCAATCTCGTTGACCCGTTCAAGCAGTTGCACCGGAGCCAGTTGAGTTTCGATCAGCACAACTGCATTCACGTAGGTGGGTTGCTCTGGCCCACCAACGGGTTCGGTGGCGAACACTGCGGAACTGCAAACCACCGTGATGCCCTGTGTTCCACCGAGGGCATCGACCGCGCCCTGGAGGGCGGCGAGCGCATCGCCAAGATTCGCGCCAAGCCCCAGAACTGCCGAGCTCACGGGCGCCGAATCTTCAACGCGACGTTGTCGAAGGGGACCGGGATCGGTGCCTGAGGTTTGTGCACCGTGACTTCCACCTGTTCGATGCCAGGAATGCTCAGCACATCTGAAGCGATCAGCTCTGCAAGAGTCTCAATGAGTGACACGGGCTCGCCAACAATGCGATCGAACACCACCTGAGAGACAGCGCCGTAATCGACGGTGTCGGTGAGTTCATCACTGTGCGCGGCGTTGCTGGGAGCCAAGTAGAGCGTGAGGTCCACTGCAAACTCCTGGCCGTCACGACGTTCGTGGTCAAAGACCCCGTGATTGCCTCTGCCGCGAATTCCAGTGATGACAATCTGATCTCTGCTCATGCTCGCCCCATTCTCCAAGCCTGTCCCACACGCACTGCATCAACGCTGCCGGGTACATCGTGCACGCGCACCGCCCACACTCCTGCAGCTGCTGCGAGCGCAGAGATCGCATCTGTCGCAACATCTCGTTGCGCTACCTCCCGCGGCTCTCCACTTGTCGAACTGAGCAGGCTTCCCAGGAATCGCTTGCGCGATGCTCCGAGCAGGACGGGATATCCCATGTCCATGAAGTGACTCAGTGAATGCAGCAGCGCCCAGTTGTGATCGGCATCCTTGGCAAAACCCAAGCCAGGATCCAGCACAAGTGCCTCCCTCGCAATCCCCGCATCAAGGGCGGCGACAAGCCGATCGCTGAGTTCGCTGCTCACCTCTTCGACAACATCGTCGTACTTCGCCTGCGACTGCATGGTCGTGCTGTGCCCACGCCAGTGCATCACGACATATGCCACGCCAAGTGATGCCACGGCCCCATACATGTCGGGATCAGCCAGCCCACCACTGACGTCATTGACCAAGAAGGCACCTTCGGCGACCGCAGCAGTCGCCGTCGTGGCTCGCATGGTGTCGATGCTGGTCGGCACACCAGCATCGCGCAATCCGCTGAGCACGGCCAGCACGCGGTGCTCCTCTTCGGCTGCAGGAATCCGGACCGCGCCCGGCCTGGTGGATTCCCCTCCCACGTCAACGAAGTCAGCACCGGATTGATGCAGTTGAATCCCGTGTTGAATCGCAGCTTGCACGTTGTGGAAGCGCCCACCATCGGAGAAGGAGTCCGGAGTGACGTTCAAGACGCCAACGATCAACGTGCGGTCGACACTGCTCAAGGCAGCGGGCAGCCCTGCCGGGTGCCGGATGCTCATCGGCCCTGGATCAGCGCCATCGCCTCAGCGCGCGAGGTTGAATCACGCAGAGATCC
>DNXA01000086.1 GCA_003506065.1 Actinomycetota bacterium | reverse complement strand
GAACCACTGCTCGAGCCCGCCCCGATCAGCAGGTCCCACCGGATGCTCTCCGCGGATGCCAGACCGCACAATCTCTGTGGACCATCGCTGAGTGCCCGACAGATGCTGAGTCAGATCTGCCATCGTCCAACCAGGACACGACCGCACAGGCAAATCCAGTTCACAGCCAGCAAGCAGCTCGCCAAACTGCTGTGAATACTGCGCTATGGCGCTCTGAAAACGCTCTGAAGTCAGCATCATTTGAGCATGCCACGTTGACGTGCACAGGGTGGGCAATCCTGGACTACTGAGTGGGTACTCCAAGTTCAGCCAAGTCGGCGAAGCCGCCTGGAGTCAGGACAATCAACTGCGGAAATCCGGCGATCTGCATCTGCTCTGCGGCGACCATCGCGCGCGCTCCGGCCCGGCAGTAGATCGCATAGACAAAGGACGGATCAAGGCTCGCGACATTCATGCCGAAGTCCGGTTGCTGCACATCGATGAGCTGCGCGCCCGCGACGTGACCGGCTGCATATTCTTCGGGCGTGCGCACATCGAGCAGCACTGCCCCAGTCTGAATCACCCGTTCCATGAAGGCGCGTGCCGTCAATGCCTCGATGCCGCCCTCGACCTGCTTGGCAACCTGCTCGCGAACCTGATCCATGTCGAGTGCGCGAACCGAAGCAATGAGTTCCTCCAACTGCGGAGCAGGACGCGCACCAGCCTCGCGATAGATCAGGATGCCGTCGCGAAACACCATCAGCGTGGGAATGCTGCTGATCTGCGCACTTGACGAGAGCTCCTGTTCGGCATCGGTATCGACCTTGCCGAAGGTGATGTCGGTGTGGACTTCGGAAGCCGCCTCGAATATGGGCGCGAAGTTGCGACACGGCCCGCACCATTGCGCCCAGAAATCGACGATGGTGATGCCTGCGCCAATTGCCTTCTGCTCGAAGTTGTCTGCGGTCAGCGAAATGGTTGGCATGGGGAACTCCGTGGTCGGTATGGTCCGATCAATCTACATAAGGATGCGACATGAGCAAGGTGTGGTTCATCACGGGCGTATCTCGCGGCTTTGGCCGATCGTGGGCCATTGCCGCGCTGGATCGAGGCGATCGCGTTGCCGGCACTGCACGCGACCTGTCCGCCGTCGCCGACATCGCTGCCAAATATGGCGACGCCTTCCTTGCTCTGCAGCTTGACGTCACTGATCGCTCTGCGGATTTCACGGCCGTGCAGCAGGCGCATGAGTACTTTGAGCGCCTCGACGTCGTGGTGAACAACGCTGGCTACGGGCACTTCGGCTACGTCGAGGAAATCTCAGAGGAAGACGCCCGCGCACAGTTGGAGACCAACTTCTTCGGCGCTCTGTGGGTCACTCAGGCCGCCATTGCGATCATGCGCGAACAGGGCTCAGGTCACATCATCCAGATTTCAAGTGTCGGTGGGGTGGCCGCCTTCCCAGGCATCGGGATGTACAACGCCTCCAAGTGGGCTCTTGAAGCAATGAGCGAGGCGCTGTCGCAAGAAGTCGCCGGCTTCGGAATCAAGGTCACGATCATCGAGCCCGCTGGCTTTGCCACTGATTGGAGCGGGGATTCAGCTGCGCATTCACATGCGTTGCCGCACTACGACTCCTTCCGAGAGGCTCGCACAGCGGCCCGTCGACAGACCCCGCCGGCCGAGGCCACCAATGCCGCACTCTTTGCTGTTGTTGATGCCGAGCAGCCACCATTGCGGTTGCTGCTCTCCAGTCCAGCACTTGCACTGGCAACGAGTGCGTACGAAAAGCGCTTGGCCGAATGGCAGGACTGGGCCGAGACCACGCGTGGCGCTGACGGGATTTAGCTCAGACCTCACTTCATGCACCAGCCCTAGACTTCGCACCATGAGCGTTCGCATCTACACCGGACGCCATGCTGATCGCGGCGGAAGCCTGCCGCCCTGGGCGCCCTATGTTCCGTGGGCCCTCCTTGGAGTCGGGATTCTCGCGCAGATCCTCTGGGTGCTCACCAGCGATGGCCTGCGAGCGACCCTCACTATCGTCTCAGTGCTGGCATTCTTCGGCGCGAGCACGAGTCATGCTCTGCAATCACGGCGCATGGTCTGGACAGCGCAGTTTCTCGGCATCGCCATCGGATTGAGCTACCTGGTCGAACTGCTCGGCGTCAGCACCCAGTTCCCATTCGGTGAATATTCCTATGGCACCGCCCTGGGCCCCGCGCTCTTCGGGGTTCCCCTGCTCATCCCCCTGGCCTGGGCATCGATGGCCTATCCGTGCCTGTTGGCCGCTCAGCGTCTGGCCGCAGATCCACTGACGACCACCTTGCTCGGCGGTGTCCTGTTCGCCGCATGGGATCTGTTCCTGGATCCGCAGATGGTCAGTGAGAGCTACTGGACCTGGAGCAGCATCGGGTGGTACCTGCCTGGCATCGAAGGCATTCCCCTGCAGAACTTTCTCGGCTGGCTGCTCACTGCATTCCTGCTGATCTGGTTGCTGGATCGACTGCCGCGTCGGGTTGCCAAGGACGGAGTTCCTGCAGCAATGCTCAGTTGGATCTACATCTCCAATGTGCTCGCTGCGCTCGTCTTCTTCGACCGCATTGGCGTTGCTCTCTGGGGAGGCATCGTGATGGGCGCGATCATCATTCCGTGGTGGTGGCGCAGTTGGAGCCAGCCGCAATGGTGATGAGGCGGGTCACCACTCTCGGGACAGTCCTGGCCATTGCAGTAGCAGCGCACACGACCTACAACCTGACCAGGCTTCGCAAGCCCAATCCGCAGGTTCCTCCAGTCGACGAACACGTCAGCGTGCTCATCCCTGCGCGCAACGAGGAAGCCGTGATCGCAAGAGCCGTATCGAGCGTGCTTGCCCAAGCCGGGGTGCCCAACATGGAAGTTCTCGTGCTCGACGACGGATCCACTGACGCCACCGCGGCAGTCGTGCGCTCCATCGCCGATGATCGGCTTCGGCTGATCTCGTCAGCACAGGCACTGCCAGCAGATTGGCTCGGCAAGCCGTGGGCATGTGCGCAACTGGCCAGTGAAGCGCGCGGATCGGTGTTGGTGTTCCTTGATGCTGACGTGGAACTTTCACCTGACGCAGTGCGCGCCAGCGTGCGTGCACTGCGCGCGCACGACTTTGCAATGATCTCGCCCTATCCGCGGCAGTTGGCAGGCAACTGGCTCGCACACCTGACCCAGCCTCTTGTGAGTTGGGCCTGGTGCGCACTTCTGCCGCTCAAGTGGTCTGAGCAAGCAGATCGTCCGTCCCTTGCAGCAGCAAATGGTCAGTTCCTCGTCATCGATGCTGTCGCCTATCGCTCAGTCAACGGGCACCAGTGCGTCGCACATGAAGTCATTGAGGATGTCGCCCTGATGCGCGTATTCAAGAGTGCTGGTCTGTCCACCTGCACCATGGACGGCTCGGACCTTGCCAGCTGCGAGATGTACGAAAGCGCGGAGCAGACTGTCGATGGGTACGCCAAATCGATGTGGGCCGCTTTCGGTGGTCCGATCGGGTCGGCCGCCGTCAACTCCCTGCTGTTCATCACGTTCATCGTCCCTCCCCTTGCGGCCATCAGCGCGCGTTCAAGAACCTTTCGCACCATTGGCGCACTCGGATATGCGGCAGGGGTGGTCAGCAGGTCATTGGTTGCCCGCCGCATGGGAACACGAGTGTGGCCAGAAAGTGCACTGCAGCCCGCATCGATTGGCGCCTTCATCGCGATCAATGCGATCTCTTGGCGCCGCCACAGACTCGGTTCGAACAGTTGGAAGGGCCGCACAATCTGATGAGCCGCATCATTGTCATCGGTGCCGGAGTCGGAGGCCTGGCCGTAGCAGCACGTGCTGCAGTCAAGGGACACGATGTTCTTGTTCTTGAGCAGAGCCACCGCATCGGCGGAAAGCTGCACACCCTTCATCACGATGGCTTCGCCTTCGACACCGGGCCTTCCCTGTTCACCCTTCCCGCGGTCTATCGCGATCTCTTCCTGAAGACCGGCGCTGCACTAGAGGACTCAGTTGATCTGCAGGAGGTCGAACCCGGGTTCTTCTATCGCTTTGCCGATGGAACACAGTTGCTATTGCCCGGCGTGGGCGTAGGCAAGGCTGCCAGCGCAATCGGGGATGCGCTCGGCGGGTCTGCCGGTGCCGATTGGCTGACGCTGATGCGACAGGCAGGCCAGATGTGGCAGCTCACTCGTGCTCCGGTCCTGCAATCACCTCTGGATGGCTGGCGAAGTGCGGTGCGGCTGACGCGCAAAGCCAGCGATGTCCGCACGATCGCGCCATTGACTTCTCTGCACAGGCTCGCAAAGCGCAACTTTGGCGATCCTCGACTTGTCACTCTGCTCGATCGCTATGCGACCTACACCGGAAGCGATCCGCGACACGCTCCTGCAGCACTGGCCACCATCCCCTTCATCGAGCAGACCTTCGGCCTGTGGCATATCGGTGGTGGAGTTGGCACCCTGGCCAAGGTCCTGGGTGAACGAGTCCTGGAACGCGGGGCGGAGATTCGCACTGACACCCGCGTTGCATCGATCGCCTTGCACAATGATGCGATTCAGGGTGTCACCCTTGCCGATGGCCAGACCCTGCCGGCGGACATCGTCATCTCCGATGCGGACTCCTCGCACCTCTATGGCTCCCTGCTCCCCAAGAGTCCACTCACCTCACGGGTGCGACGCACCCTGTCCAAGCAGAGCCCATCCTTCGCAGGATTCGTCATGCTGCTCGCGCTGCGCGGCAGAACGGCCGGTATCGCTCACCACAATGTGTGGTTTGGACCTGATCCCAGCGCTGAGTTCGATCAGCTCTTCTCATCTCGTCCCGAACTGACGCGTGAGCCGACGATCTATGCGTGTGTTCCCGATGATCCACTGATGCGGCCAGACGCGGAGCATGAATCGTGGTTCGTGCTGGTGAACGCGCCTCGGCACGGCGCCGCTGGTGAAGTCGGGACCATCAACTGGCAGACCCCTGGCTTGGCAGCCGACTATGGCAATCAGGTGCTGGCTGCATTGGCTGCACGCGGCATGGATGTGCGCAGCCGGATCCTGTGGCAGCACATTCAGACGCCTGCCGATCTTGAACAGGACACGGC
>DNXA01000037.1:1201-4750 GCA_003506065.1 Actinomycetota bacterium | reverse complement strand
CCGCTCGAAATGGGTCTGCAGACCCTGCCGATCGTGGTGGCCGAGCATGAGGTGGGCGAATCGCCTGTGCAGTTTGCTGGTTGAGATCTAGTCGCTGACGCGGAACAGCAGCAGGCTGAACGGAGCAATGCGCACGACACTGCCAGCGGCCTCGTTGGCCTCCGACGGTGCTGACTGGTCTGCCTCGGTATCCAGGATTCGCCGGTAGCTGGCGCCGTAAGGCATCCCGGGCAGGGTGAACTGGATCTCCTGTTCGCCTGCGTGCAGGATCATGAGGAATGAGTCATCGCTGACCGGTGGTCCGTCGGGGCGATCCTGCAGGTCGCCGGCGATGTACATGCCAAGTGTGCGTTGACTGCCGTCATGCCAAGAACTCTCGGGCACCTCGTGGCCATCAGCGGCGATCCAGGCCAGATCCTTGGGGCCGCCCTCGGTCATGGGTCGACCGTCGAAGAAATAGCGCTGCCGGAAGGCCCGGTGCGACCTGCGGATCTGCATGACCTGTCGGTTGAAGTTCAAGAGATCCTGCTGTCTGAACGTGTGCTGCCATTCAACCCACGAGATCTCATTGTTCTGGCAGTAGGCATTGTTGTTGCCCTGTTGAGTCCGGCCGAATTCGTCACCGGCTGTGATCATTGGCACGCCTGTGGACAGGGCAAGGGTGGCGAACAGATTTCGCAGTTGCCGATCGCGGATGCGGTTGATGGCCGGGTCATCCGTTGGCCCCTCGACCCCATAGTTGCGGGAGCGATTGTCGTTCGTGCCATCTCGGTTGTTCTCGAGGTTGGCCTCATTGTGCTTGCTCTCGTAGCTCACCAGGTCATTCATGGTGAAGCCGTCGTGAGCGGTGATGAAGTTGATCGACGCAAAAGGCCGCCGGCCCTCTGATGCGTACAGATCAGCCGAGCCGGTCAGACGCCAGCCAACCTCGCCGATACCGGTTGAGCCTCGCCAGAAATCGCGTATGCAGTCGCGATACTTTCCATTCCATTCAGTCCATAGCGATGGGAATTCGCCGACCTGATACCCACCTGGACCCACGTCCCAGGGCTCGGCAATCAGCTTGACCCGCCGAAGCACCGGATCCTGATGGATGGTGGACATGAACGTGCCGAGCATGTCCACGTCGTGCATTGAGCGAGCGAGTGCTGACGCAAGATCAAAGCGGAATCCGTCAACGTGCATCTCGGTGACCCAGTACCGCAGTGAGTCCATCACCAGTTGGAGCACGTGAGGCTTGGAGATGTCCAAGGTGTTGCCGGTTCCGGTGTAGTCGGTGTAGTGACGCCCGCCATCTCTGAGTCGGTAGTAGTCATCGTTGTCGATCCCGCGAAAACTCAGCGTCGGACCCATCTCATTGCCTTCAGCCGTGTGGTTGTACACAACATCGAGGATGACTTCAAGTCCGGCGGTGTGCAGATCCTTCACCATTTGCTTGAACTCATTGACTTGTTCGCCGCGCGTTCCTGCTGACGAGTACGCAGCATGCGGTGCGAAGTACCCGATGGAGTTGTATCCCCAGTAGTTCGTGAGCCCGGTCTCGAGCAGGTGGATCTCATTGACGGATTGATGCACTGGCATGAGCTCAACTGCAGTGACGCCCAGTGACTTCAGGTGTTCGATCACCAGCGGATGGGCAACACCTGCGTAGGTTCCGCGTTGATGCTCTGGAACGCCGGGATGCAGTTTGGTCAGACCGACAACATGCGCTTCATAGATGACGGTGTCACCCCACGGGACATGGTGATGCTTGTCCTGGCCCCAATCGAAATTGCTGTCGACCACGATCGAGCGCGGAACAAATTCCGCCGAGTCTGCGGCGTTGAAGGCCAAGTCATCTGTTCCGACATGGCCGAAGATCGACGGGTCGAGGGAAAGCTCCCCTTCGACCGCGCGCGCGTATGGATCGATGAGCAGTTTGTTCGGGTTCCAACGATGGCCATGGCTTGGATCCCAAGGTCCGTGCACTCGAAAGCCGTACCGAGTTCCAACGGGAACATTGTGGACGTGGCCGTGGAAGATGTTGAAGACTCGATGCGTGATGTCAATGCGCCGCTCCTGGCCGTCGTCATCGAACAGGCACAACTGGATGAGTGAGGCACCTTCGGCCCAAAGGGCCACATTCACGCCACCAAGGCCGTCGGGTGTGACGCCCAGGGGATCCCAGCCCGGACGTGCATGCGTGTGCGCCATTGGGTACACGCTACTAGGGCTGCGAGGACCAAAGCCCGCCGATAGGCTCGTGCGAACCCCCTCATTTCAGTGGAGCAGACATGCCTGAGTTCGTTGATCTCGAAGTCGTTGATGCAGTTGCAGTCGTCACTCTGCAACGCCCTCCAATGAACGCCTTGTCCATTCAGGTGCAGTCGGAGATCTTCCAGATCGCCAGCGAACTCTCCAGGCGCGAGGATGTGCGAGCCGTGGTGCTGCACGGTGGGGAGCGGCTGTTCGCTGCGGGCGCCGATGTGAAGGAGATGGCGGAACTCGACTATCAGGCGATGGTCAGCGTCTCGCTGCGCCTTGAGGAAGCCTTCTCCGCAGTCGCTCGTCTGCCGCAACCGACAATTGCCGCGATCACAGGTTTCGCATTGGGCGGCGGCTGCGAGTTGGCCCTCGCGTGCGATTTCCGAGTGGCTGCAGACAATTCGCGGTTGGGTCAGCCCGAGATGCTGCTCGGATTGATCCCCGGAGCCGGCGGCACACAGCGCCTGCCTCGCCTCATTGGTGTGGCCAAGGCCAAGGATCTCATCTTCTCCGGCCGATTCGTCGATGCGCAGGAGGCGCTCGCAATTGGCTTGGTAGACGTGGTCGTACCTTCCGATGAAGTACTCGCTCGAGCGATGGAGTGGGCTGCCCAACTCGCTGCTGGCCCGCGCATTGCAATGCAGGCCGCCAAGCGAGTGATCGATCGCGGCATGGATGTCGATCTGGAGACTGGCCTGGAGATGGAACGACAGGCGTTCTCGGCATTGTTTGCCACGGAGGATCGGGTCAATGGGATGCAGTCGTTCATTGAGAACGGTCCAGGCAAAGCGAGTTTCACTGGCCGCTGAGCCGGGCACTACCATGTTCATTTGTGACTGACCGCAGCTATCTGGATCACGCTGCAACGACGCGAATGCTGCCGACGGTGCAGCAGCGCTGGCTCGAGGTCAGCGAGCTCGTCGGAAACCCCTCGTCCCTGCACGATTCAGGCCGTCGTGTGCGCCGGATCGTTGAAGAGGCACGTGAGAGCATCGCTGCCGATCTCTATACCCGCCCTAGTGCAGTGATCTTCACGAGCGGTGGCACCGAGGCCGACAATCTGGCAATCAAGGGTCTGTTCTGGGCTGGCGAAGCCGAGGGCAAGACCGGCGTCATCTGCTCGTCTATCGAGCATCATGCGGTGCTTGATCCGGTCAGTTGGCTGGCCGAGCATGAAGCGGCGCAGGTGCTCTGGGCGCCAGTGGATGACTTCGGCCGGGTGGAACTTGCACCCATTGAACGAGCACTGGCTGCTGGTGGCATTGCTCTGTGCACAGTGATGTGGGCCAACAACGAGGTCGGCAC
>DNXA01000037.1:0-1101 GCA_003506065.1 Actinomycetota bacterium | reverse complement strand
CCGATCATGCATGGCGGTGGCCACGAGCGTGAGATTCGTTCGGGAACCCTGGATGCAGCGGGCATATCCGCCTTTGCAGTTGCGGTGCATGAAAGCGTCATGAATCAGGTGAATCTTGCGGCACGAGTCCGGGTGCTTCGAAATGAATTGGTGACGAGAATTCTCGATGCAGTTCCCAGCGCACATCTCAACGGTGATGAGGATCTTCAAGGCAATGGGCGGCTGCCGGCCAACGCACACTTCACATTTGATGGATGCGAGGGTGACGCGCTGCTGCTGCTTCTTGATGCGGCTGGAGTGGATTGCTCGACAGGATCTGCATGCACTGCGGGGATTCCAGAACCCAGTCATGTGCTCCTTGCGATGGGGGCCCAAGCTCAGGCCTCCCGCGGATCGCTTCGCTTCAGCCTGGGTCGCGAGACCAAGACGAGCGACATAGATCGGCTCCTGGCCGCGCTCCCGGGCGCGGTTGAGCGAGCAACTCGCGCTGGCTCAGTTCGGAGCCGAGCATGAAAGTGCTGACAGCAATGTCCGGCGGGGTTGATTCCTCGGTCGCAGCTGCCCGGATGGTTGACGCCGGATACGACGTCACTGGTGTTCACTTGGCACTCTCGAAATCGGCAAGCGTGCCTGGTTCTCGAGGCTGTTGCACTCTTGATGATGCGCGCGATGCGCGTCGCGTTGCCGATCGCCTCGATATTCCCTTCTACGTCTGGGATCTCTCGGAACAGTTCGCCTCCGATGTGATGGAGAACTTCCTCGATGAGTACCAACACGGGCACACGCCAAACCCCTGCTTGCGCTGCAACGAACGCATCAAGTTTCTCGCGCTGCTGGCTCGGGCGCTTGCGCTTGGCTTCGACACAGTTGCCACTGGGCACTACGCGCTCGTGTGTGAGGGTCCCTTTGGAAAGGAGCTGCATCGAGCGGTCGATCCGGACAAGGATCAGTCGTATGTGCTTGGCGTGCTCGAAGGCTGGCAACTCGAGCATTCCATCTTCCCCTTGGGTGGGGAGTTCAAGGAGCAGATTCGTGCCGAGGCCGAGTGGCGTGGCTTGCTGACTGCCCGCAAGCCAGACAGCCACGACATCTGCTTCATCC
>DNXA01000048.1:1132-3876 GCA_003506065.1 Actinomycetota bacterium | reverse complement strand
CTGCTCACTTCGTGAATCGCGAACCGGATTCCTGTCTGAGCATCGACAGCGCACTTGGCACCAGTCGCACCGATCTCTTCAGCGCCCACGGAAGTCCATGAACAGCCAGCCACCATCGCGATCTGGGAGCTTCCTGCCAGTCGTCCGTCGTCGAGGCGATGGAGTCAAGGCCCAGCAGGGCAGCCGTGCTCTCAGCCAGGGATTGGTACCCGCATGGCGATGGGTGCACGCGGTCTGCAGCAAGATGCGAGTCCAGGTAGGCATTGCCATCGGTCCAGCGATCAAGGATCAATGTCGACGTGCCGCCTGCTGCACTGAGGATTGCCGCATTGAGCAATGCGACCCGTTGCTGCAGGTGTGAACGAAATGACCGCGGGATCTGGCAGGTGCGGGAGATATCCGGAAGGGTCAATGCCACAACGGATGGAACGGACCCCTGCAGAGTCTCCAGGGTCTTGCGCAATTGGCTCGCGAATCGATCCGCATCGAAGCCTCGACGGATAGCGTCATTGCCGCCGATGCTGACCAGTGCAATGTCTGGTGCAGCGATACACGTTGCCGCAAGCTGCGTTTTCGCCATCTCGCTGAGTCGAGCACCCGGCCAGGCGAGCCGCTGGTGGTCGGCAGTGCCGATGACCGCTGCCAAGCGTCCCGACCAGCCAGGCCCGACCCCATCGCCGCGCACATCGCCCACGCCGAAGGAGATGCTGTCTCCCAGGGCCACGATGCGCGTCATGCGAACTCATCAACCCGAGAAGTCAGTCCCTGGAGTGCCAGCATCCTTGCTGCAGTGCGTGGCCAGCTGAACTCGCTGGCTCGCTCTCGTGCGAGCTCGCGCACGCCGACTCGTGAGGTGAGCTCCATGACACCGTTGGCCCAGGCCGTTGCCTCAAGTGGGAGGGCCAGACCGCATAGCGAGCCGGTCACCTCGCTGACTGCGGATGACTCATTGGCCAGCACGGGCGTGCCACTGGCAAGGGCTTCCAGCGCAGCAAGACCGAAGGTCTCGATCGGTCCGGGTGCGAGCAGGATGTCGGCGCTGGCCAGCATCCGAGCAAGCTCGTCGCGATTTTCGACGAAGCCCAGCATGCTGGCGGGCTTGCTCGTCATACGCCGCCGAATCTCATCCTCGAGGGGGCCTGCTCCGGCGATGACAAGGTGAGCATCCACGCCACGAGCAGTGAGCGAATCGAGCACGTCGATGGCGAAGTCGGGCCGCTTCTCCTTGCTGAGTCGACTGCACAGCACCACGATCACCTCGGCGTTGAAGTGCTCGCGCCACAGTCCGCTCCAGCGCTTGGGGTGGAAGGCAGCCAGATCGACGCCGAGCGGCACCAGCGCGTAGCCCACGTCCAGTCGGTCGAACTCCTGGCCAGCGAACCTGGTCGTGCACACGATGTGATCCACGCGTTGCGCCGCGCGAAGATTGAGTCGATCCGCAAGCTCGATGTCGTTCAGGGCCGAGGCGAATGCGCGGATGACACCGTCAATTCGCTCGTGCGCGATGAGGGTGGTCTGCACATCGCGCTTGCGTGCCCAGTCGGTGATCGGAATGAGGGTGGTGCGGTCAGAGAGCTCGATCGCATCGGGATTGATGTCATTGAGCAGCTCGCGAACCCGACGCAGCCGCCAGATGAGTCGATAGCCGCCAGACCCCGGCACGCGCGGGCTGGCAATCTCATGAGTGGTCACTCCTGACTTGGTGGAAGTGTGATTGCGATCCGACGGAACCACAATGTGCGTGCGGTGTCCGCATCGCTCGTACTCATGCGCCAGTGCATTCACTGTTGTGCGCAAGCCTCCGCTGCGAGGTCCGTAGAAGTTTGCCAGGTGAGCGATGGTCGCCATCTCAGGCTGCCAGCTTCATCTCGTAGGCCAGTGAAGCCTCGGCGTAATGCTCGATCAGTTCGCTGGTGAGCCGCTGCCAACTGCGTTGTGCCACCTGCTGGTGCGCCGCGTGCACGATCGAGTCGCGCAGGGTCTGGTCGTCAAGCAGGCTCTGGACTTGAGCCTCCATCGAGCTTCGGCTTCCGGGTGTGTAGAGCATGCCGGTTCGCCCATGCTCGATCAGGTCCAGCGGACCTCCGGTGCTGGGTGCGACAACCGGGATCCCAGACGCCATGCCCTCTTGGATGACTTGGCAGAAGGTCTCCAATTCCCCCGATGCAACGAGCACATCGAGGCTGGCGAATGCTGCAGCGAGATCCTCACCCAGCAGCCGGCCCGTGAAGTGCGCCTGGGGCATCGCCTTGCGAAGTTCATCGCGGCTGGGCCCATCGCCGACCACCAGCACTTCCACTGATTCCGATGCCGCGAGCTCGCCAAGGATGCCGACATTCTTCTCTGGAGCCAGTCTGCCGATGAAGCCGATGCGAGCCATTCCTCGCCTTCGCTTCGGCACATGTGGAGATTGGAGGTGTCGCGTGTGATGCGGGCGAGAACTGTTCAAGATCCACGCCTCGTCCCCAGATGCGGATGCGTTCGACCTGAAGGCCTTGGAGATAGTGCTCAGATGCGCGCGAGGGGGCGAGTGTGAGATCCGCGTGCTGGTGGATCTGTCGAATCACGGAGTCGGCGAGGAAGGAGGCCGAGCCGAGCCGATAGTGATTTGCGAAGCCGGATACATGTGTCTGAAAGATGGCAACGCTCGGAATATGCAAGGCCCGAGCCGCCTTGAGCACCTTTCTTCCCAAAACCAAGGGTGAGGCCAGATGCACGACCGTCGCACCGAACTCATCGAGCAC
>DNXA01000048.1:0-1043 GCA_003506065.1 Actinomycetota bacterium | reverse complement strand
ACTGAGTTGGCAACCCCATTGACTCGCGGGCTGAAAGATTCGGCTGCAATGGCAACTCGCATACCTGCATCAAGCCCGACCCACAAGATCAGAGACGAAGCCCAAAGCAACGTGTCGGAAAACCCTTGGCCAACAAACAACTTTGGCGCACTTTGCGTGTCAGGGCTGCGGGCGCCCGGACGTATGGTGCAAGTGTGACCGCAGCAGCGATCTTCGATCTGGACAACACCTTGGTCCGTGGCTCATCGCTGTTTCACTTTGGTTGGTACCTCAGTCGCATGGGAGTCATCAGCCCGATCCACGTGCTGCGTCACTTGGGCACTGAGCTCGCCTATGTTCATCGCGGCGGAGAGCGCGAGGGTCTGCCCGCCAGTCTTGCCGAGCGGATGCTGCGACTTGTTGACGGCCGTTCGCAGGCGCAGATCCGTGCACAGGCCAGGGCATTCACTGATGTGCATCTGCGTGAGCATCTCGTTGCCTCAGCCTTGGCAGAAGTGATGGCATTTCAGTTTCGCGGAATTCCGGTGTTCCTGGCCACCGCGAGTCCGCAGGAGTTGGCCGATGCAATCGCCACCGAACTCGGATTGGCCGGCGCCATTGGGACTGTTGCTGAGGTTCGCGATGGCGTCTACACAGGTGAGCTTGCTTCGCCGATCGCTCACGGAATGCAGAAGGCCTGTCGCGTTCAGGGATTGATCGCCGAACGCGGTTGGGATCCGCAGGATTGCTGGGCCTTCACCGATTCGGTCAACGATCTGCCATTGCTGGCATGCGTGGGTCATCCCGTTGCCGTCAATCCCGACCGACATCTCAAGCGGCTTGCTCAACTCAATGATTGGCGGATCCTGCCTGGATCAGGTGCCGGTGATCGACCAGTGCGAAGCGAGAGCAGGCAGCCTTTGCCATAGTTCTGTGGTGAGCACCGATTCAGGCCCGCGACTGCGAGCCATTCTCAGCCAGATTCCCGGGTACAAGGCCGGCCAGCCGGCCCCGGTGCTCGAGGGAGTGACTCCACACAAGCTCTCCAGCAACGAGAACCCCTT
>DNXA01000189.1:2029-5713 GCA_003506065.1 Actinomycetota bacterium | reverse complement strand
ATCGCCTTCAACCCGCGTTCGGCTGCATCGACATGGACGGTCGGGGAGACTCCGTGCGCTGAGAACACAACGGTCCCGCCCGGTGGAACCTCATCGAGCTCTTCTACGAAGATCGCACCGCGATCGCGAAGTGACTGCACGACGTACTGGTTGTGCACAATCTCCTTGCGCACGTAGACCGGCGGCCCGTAGGTGTCGAGTGCGTTCTCAACAGTGGTGACAGCGCGGTCCACCCCGGCGCAATAGCCGCGCGGCGCTGCCAGGAGGATCCGCTTTTTGCTCGACATGTCCATCATCGTAAGTGCCGACCCCGCGAAGCAGCACATACGCTGCGCCTGTGGCCTTTGAATCCTCTGCTGAACAGCCAGCACCGGTCCGAACGGTCTCGCGGATGGTCGGGGAATGGATCGGCCGCCTGGGCGGGGTCTGGATGGACGGGCAGATCGCAGAACTGCGCCCCCGACCAGGAGCCCGAAACATCTACCTGGTCCTGCGTGATCCCGATGTCGACATGTCATTGACCGTGGTCGCCGATGCAGCCCTCATCGGCGGCGTCAGCCCTCCGCTGGAGCAAGGCCAAAGGATCGTGGTGCACGCCAAGCCTGAGTACTGGACTGGGCGCGGCAGCCTGCAATTCCGCGCCAAGGAGATCCGCCCAGTGGGATTGGGAACTCTGCTGGAGCAATTGGAGAGACTCAGAGCCTTGCTCGCTGCCGAGGGCGTGTTCTCCCCCGAGCGAAAGAACCCACTGCCCTTCCTTCCACGCCGCATTGGATTGGTGTGCGGACGCAACAGCGCCGCCATGCATGACGTGCTGGTCAATGTTGAGGATCGGTGGCCCGGCATTGCATTCGAGGTCCGCGAAGTTGCCGTGCAGGGAGTGCAGGCCGTGGCAGCGGTGACAGCAGCCGTGCAAGAGCTCGACTCCATTGCTGACATCGATGTCATCGTCATCGCGCGCGGAGGCGGCAGCGTCGAGGATCTGCTCCCATTCAGCAACGAATCACTCGTGCGAGCAGTCGCAGCGTGCCTCACTCCAGTCGTCTCTGCCATCGGCCACGAGCAGGACGCTCCTCTGCTTGATCTTGTCGCAGACTTTCGTGCTTCAACGCCGACCGATGCTGCCAAGCGCATCGTGCCCTCGTGGCATGAGCAGTTCGCCATCGTCAGTGCCCTCCAAGCCCGGTCGGCTTCCGTCCTGCGCACGCGGCTGGACCGAGAGGGCTCGGTCGCTGAAGACATGCTTCGGCGAATCCGAACTCGCGTGGCAAACCAAGTCGAAAGCGCAGCGCGTGACGTCGAGCACCTCGCCGCGCGAGTGAGAGCACTGTCTCCGGCCGCAACCCTCGACCGTGGCTATGCGATCGTCACGACAGTGGACAGCACGATCATCCGTGATGCGGACGAGGTGTCGATCGGGCAGGAGTTGCGCGTGCGAGTGGCCAAGGGCAGTTTCACAGTGCAAGCGCGTAAGGCGGAGGAAGTATGAGCAAGCCAGCGGATGTCTCAGCGCTCTCATTCGAGCAGGCCCGCGATGAACTCGCTTCTGTCGTGCAAACTCTCGAAGCAGGTGGCCACACCCTGGAGGCCTCACTTGCACTGTGGGAACGTGGCGAACTGCTCGCTGCCCACTGTCAGCAATGGCTGAACACCGCCCGTGAGCGTTTGGACGGCGCTACAGAGCCTGAGTAGGGACAGCCAGGGACTCGGCAACGCTGATGAGTTCGGCCCTAGGAGCCGTGCCTGTCACTGCGGTTGTCACACCGCCAGCCGTGCGGACCAGAGCAGCCGAACCCGAGCCTGTGTAGACCGACCACTGCTCGCCATCAATGAGTTCAGATCCCGACTTCGCAGTGCCGGCCAGTTGGTCACTGATGAATGTGAGTTCCTTCGTGGCGCTTTGCTCCACCTGCACATAGGCCGTCTCAGGCGTGACGTAGCCCAGATGCCAAACCCCCGGCTCGGAGTTTTCCCAACGGGCACTCGTCAGTCGATATCCCTCCTGCCCCTGAGGGACCAGAACCGGGAAGCCAGCGCTCATGTTGGCCACGATCAACGGCTCGGTGATCGCCACTTCGCGAATGGGATCGGGATCGGCTCGGTTGGTGATGATCATGATGACGGCCACCGCAGCCAGCACCACCAGAATCGACCTGACCATGTCACCGACGGTCTGCAGCATCCGAGCATTGGGGCGCCCAGTCGGCGTTGGGGTGGTGGTACTCACGCACTCATGATGACCTATTCACATGTGCGTTGATCACCAGCCCCGTGCGCTCATTAGGCTCCGTGCAGGAGGCAAGCCATGACAACGGCAAGCAGGCAAGAAGTACCCGACCGCAACCTCGCACTCGAGCTCGTCCGAGTGACCGAGGCAGCCGCTATGGCCGCAGCCCGCTGGGTGGGTCGCGGAGACAAGAACGGCGCTGATGGCGCTGCAGTCAATGCCATGCGCGCCCTGATCGGCGGCGTATCCATGAACGGTGTCGTCGTCATTGGCGAGGGCGAGAAGGATCACGCACCCATGCTCTTCAACGGAGAGCGCGTTGGTGATGGACACGGCGCCGAGGCCGATGTCGCCGTTGACCCAATCGACGGCACCACCTTGGCTGCCAAGGGCATGCCGAATGCAATCTCTGTGATCGCCGTTGCTGAACGCGGCGCAATGTACGACCCGAGCGCTGTGTTCTACATGGACAAGATGGTCGTCGGGCCCGAGGGCGCCGGATTGATCGACATCAGTGCTCCCATTGCCTGGAACCTTGAGCAACTGGCTCGCGCCAAGGACGAGCAAGTCGCAGACCTCACTGTGTGCATCCTTGATCGGCCTCGACACAAGCAACTCGTGGCTGACGTCCGCGACGCTGGGGCGCGCATCAAGTTCATCACCGACGGCGATGTCGCAGGCGCGATCATGGCTGCACGCGCGGGCACAGGCGTCGATCTACTCGCCGGTATCGGTGGCACCCCTGAGGGCATCATCACTGCATGCGCGATGGTCTGCATGGGTGGCGAGATCCAGGCCAAGCTCTGGCCGCTCGACGAGGATGAGCGACGCAAGGCTCTCGACGCTGGACACGATCTCGATCGCGTCCTGCGCACCGACGACCTGGTGACCGGAGAGAACATCTTCTTCTGCGCTACCGGCATCACCGATGGTGAATTGCTCCGCGGCGTTCGCTACCTGCCGGCCGGTCCCTCAACGCACTCCATCGTGATGCGCGGCAAGAGCGGCACGATTCGCGAGGTCAAGAGCGAGCACAGTCTGGCCAAGCTCTCCCAGTACTCAGCTGTCGACTTCCACAGCCCGGGAGCCGGTCAACCCGACCCCGACTGACGGTGTCCGGAGTCACTGTCCATTCGTGGTGACCCCGAGCAGTGACGCGTCTACGCTGCGAGCATGGCTGAATTTCGTTACCAGGAGCTGCTTCCTCAGGGCCCCGACCAGACCCCGTACCGCCTTGTCACCACGGAGGGCGTCAGCACCACAACTGTTGCCGGTCGCACCATCTTGCAGGTGGAGCCTTCAGCCCTTCGCCTGCTCGCCTACGAGGCTCTTCGCGATATCTCGCATCTCCTGCGCCCCGGACACCTGGCCCAGCTCGCCACGATTCTGGACGATCCAGAGGCCAGCGCGAATGACCGATTCGTTGCCTTGGACCTGCTGAAGAACGCCAACATCTC
>DNXA01000189.1:0-1961 GCA_003506065.1 Actinomycetota bacterium | reverse complement strand
ATCTTCGACGCATACGAGAAGCTCAACCTGCGCTACTCGCAGATGGCTCCGCTGACCATGTGGGAAGAGCGCAACACCGGCACCAACCTGCCCGCCCAGATCGAGTTGTACGCCAACACCCACGAAGGCCATGAGGCAACGTACGAGTTCCTCTTCATGGCCAAGGGCGGCGGCAGTGCGAACAAGAGCTACCTCTACCAGCAGACCGCAGCACTGCTGAATCCCGCTTCCTTTCGCGCCTTCCTGGACGAGAGCCTGCGCAGTCTGGGTACCGCAGCCTGCCCGCCATACCACCTCGCAGTTGTCGTTGGCGGCACAAGCGCGGAGTACGCCTTGAAGACCGCGAAGTACGCCAGTGCTCGATACCTCGACGGGCTCCCCGTACACGGATCACCGGACGGCCACGGCTTCCGAGATCTGGAGATGGAGCAGGAGATCTGGAAGCAGACCCAGGAATTCGGCATCGGAGCCCAGTTCGGCGGCAAGTACTTCTGCCATGACGTGCGCGTCATCCGCCTGCCGCGCCATGGAGCCTCGCTGCCCGTGGCCATAGCAGTCTCATGTTCGGCCGACCGTCAGGCGCTGGCCAAGATCACGGCCGAGGGAGTCTTCCTGGAGCAGCTTGAACGCGAGCCTGCCAAGTACTTGCCGGACATCACCGATGAGCATCTCGACGATGACGTCGTGGCCATTGACCTGAGCCAGCCAATGTCCGACATTCGCGAGCAGCTCTCCAAGCTTCCAGTGAAGACCCGGGTGTCACTGACTGGGTCATTGATCGTGGCTCGTGACCTGGCGCACGCACGCATCAAGGCAATGCTGGATCGGGGCGAGCAGATGCCGGAGTACTTCCGAAATCACGCGGTCTATTACGCGGGGCCGGCAAAAACGCCCGAGGGATACGCGTCCGGCTCCTTTGGCCCCACCACAGCTGGTCGGATGGACAGCTACGTCGACCAGTTCCAGAAGGCCGGGGGGTCTTTGGTGATGCTGGCCAAGGGCAACCGCAGCCAAGCTGTCACGAATGCCTGTCAGGCCAACGGTGGCTTCTACCTTGGATCCATCGGCGGACCGGCAGCGCGGCTTGCGCAGGACAACATCACCAAGGTCGAGGTCCTGGACTTCCCTGAGTTGGGGATGGAAGCTGTCTGGAAGATCGAGATTGTCGATTTCCCAGCATTCGTCGTCGTCGATGACAAGGGAAATGACTTCTTTGCCGAAACGATGAAGCCCTTGATCAACCGGATCCCGGTGGGCGCGCCCAAGTAGCTGGAGCTCTAGCAGCCGGATCCGCGCCAGTGACCGCTGCCGGATCCATCGCGCCAGATGGTCCAGAAGGCTCGGTCCTGCCAATAGCGATTCCATGCCTGAGTTGGCATATTGCGCAGGGCTGGCACCAACGCCGCTGCTTCCTCGCCCAGTTCCTTGCGTACTTCGTTCTGCATCATCCAGGTCGCGCCCACCGCGAGCCCTCGGTTCATCTGGTAGGCACCCCGGTAATCCCCGCCGGAGCTGACTGACTCGTAGTTGCCGCCGGTCTCACGTTTCACGATGCATCGGCGTCGATCTTCATCCTTGGCGTTGAACCACTTGCCCTTGTACAGACTGTCCAGAACTCCGTGCATGTCGGTGGCCTTGGTCTCGCCCTTGGCATAGCTGACTTCGAGGGCGCGCTGAGTCGCCTCATCAATCACCGGAGCGGGGGCAGGTGCAGGTGAACTGGGTGCAGCGCTCGGTGTCTGCGTCACCGCTGCCGACGGAGCAGGAACCGGGACAGGAACGGGCGCGGGAGAAGTCACGGCAGGCTTGGCAAGTTCACCATGAAGCCCTGGCGCCGGATCGCCAGCCGCGAATGCCGGGGTTGCCAGAGCACAGGACGAAGCAACGGCGAGCACGACAAGGGCAACCTTGCGCACGCACATCACCTCCTCCGAAGTCTGGATACCTCGGAATACGGTGCC
>DNXA01000218.1 GCA_003506065.1 Actinomycetota bacterium | reverse complement strand
CACGCATGTCGAGACTGAGGATTCACCGATGGATCGAGCAGCGATGGAAGCCGGCAACGATTAATTCACGCGATCGGAGGGCCCGTGACTGAAGTTCCACAACGCGCCCCTGACGATGCCCTATCGCTGTCACTTGAGGGCTCACGGCATGTGATCGAGGCCAGCATTCGCGTCAGCTTCGGCGCGGCTGCACTCACGATCGAGATCACCCGTCGCGTGCTGGCCGAAGCCATCGGCGCCCGCGCACTTCCGCTGGTGCCCAACAGTCCCGTCGACACTGCGCTGGATGCAGTGCTGGGCATGGCCTTTGCCGGCGCCCAGACGGGCCTGCGTGCCGCCGACGCAACTATTCGACTCACCGCTCCTGTGACCTCCACTGCGTTGAACTTGGTGCTGGAACCCCCACTGGTTCCAAACCAACTGCGCCTTGGAACACAGATCAATGCCTTCTCACGCCGCTGGCGCGCCCAGCGCACCGATCTCGTTCGCTCAGCACTGCGCTCTGGGCAGTTGGCTTCGCCAATCCTGGTGGAGTCCGCGGTGCGTGTGCTCAACATCAATCAGCTCATCACCTCGGTGATCGATCAGCTCGACATGGATGCCCTCGCCCTGGAACTGCTCGATCGCATCAAGGTCGACCCGCTGGTCGAACAGGTTGTTGCGAAGGTCGACATCGTTGAAGCCGTTGGACGAGTGATGGAAGCCCTGCCAACTGATCAGCTCGTAGCCGAGGTACTGTCGCATCTGGACATGGAGTCGCTCATCTCTGCCGCCTTGGAGCAGATCGATCTCACCGGCATCGTGGTGGAGCGGGTTGATCTGGCAACCATCGTCAACGCCGCACTTGATCGCATCGACATCACCAGCATCGTGATGAACCGCGTTGATCTGCCATTGATTGCCAACACCGTCATTGATGAGATCGATCTGGCCGGCACCATCCGCGAATCCAGCGGATCTGTCGCCACCGAGATGGTGCATGGTGCGCGCATCTCCAGCGTCGATGCTGACCGCGCGGTGGCACGGCTTGTCGACCGCTTCACCTTCCGCCGAAAGAATCGCAATCTTGATACCCCTGGCGAGGCATCGCTGCAGGACGAGGCCGCGCAATCGGATGGGACAGATTCGTGAGCAATTCCGAGCCCGCTCGCCTGCCGACCGCACGCGTGCGCGTGCCCGAGGCCGCCAAGGATTTTCAAGGCCTGCGTGCCGGGATCGTGAGCCGGGTTCTGGCAAACATCGTTGACGTGATGGTGATTGTGACGCTGACGTTCACCGGATACATGTGCATCGCAGCCGCCCGTTTCATGTACGACCCACGCGAATTCAGCTTTCCGGCCGTCAAGATGGACTGGTTTGTGATCGCCTGTGGCGTGCTGCTCTTTGTCTACTTCTCAGTCTCCTGGGCGACATCTGGTCGCACAATCGGTGATCGCCTGATGGGCTTGCGCGTGGTCAACCATCGCGGGCTCATCCTTCGCTGGACAGGGGCTGTTGTCCGCGCCGCCTTCTGCGTTGCCTTTCCCTTCGGCTTGTTCTGGGCAATCATCAGCCGCAGGAATCGATCAGTTCAAGACCTTGTGCTGCGCAGCTCAGTGATCTACGACTGGGCGCCGAATCGCGCAAACCTCGGTCACGAGAGCTGAAAACCCCAGTGCCGCTCAGTCAATGGCAATGAGCGAGTCGCGGGGGCCGATCGCACGCGCGAATCGCTTTCCGAAATCCGATACGCGCAGGATGCCCTTGTCATAGCGCACCCGCGACTCGAACTGTGCCTGCCAGACAAGGAACTCCGGTCGGCGCTCCACCCACTCATAGCTGGACTCCCCCACCAGCTCCACGGAGTAGTCGAACTCGACCAGCCCAAGTCGCACCCAGTTGTCGACCCAGAGTCCGAAATCGACATCAGTGCTCGGTTGGCCCGTTGAACGATCGTTGACATCCAGGAGATGGCGTCCCAGGACAGTGGACTGCCCGTCCGGGGAGACCCAGGCCACTTGGGCTATTGGCATCTCCAATCGACCAAGAATCATTGGCAGCAAGCGTGCTTCCTTGGCCGACAGCCCGGCCACGGCAGTGACGAATGCGGGATGGACGCCCTGCTTGTCGCGACCATCAGTCGCAGTGGCCATCAAACTGAGATACATCGCCTTGAGTCCAGGCTCTTCGACTGAATACGAAAGAGCCCGGATCAGAGGAACAACAATGACCGTGGGCGGGCAGATCAAGGCATCCTCAGGGACCTCGATCAAGCGAAGTGCAAGTTCCTCCGGAAAGTCGTCCGTGAAGAAGTGCTTGAGGTCTCCCAGGGCGCTCTCAAGAGGCTTGAAGAGCTTCCTGATGACCTTCTCCTGTGCCTGTGCGCGCCGAGCAAGCGCCTGGGCGTCAACTGGCACGCTGGACTTCGATGCAATCTCGCTGCTGGCCACAGGCCGAGATTACCTTGAGGAGATGCCGCGCGCGATGCTCGGCAAGGGACTGCTACTTCGTCAGCGCCGACTCGCGATATTTCGGCAGCGCGACCAGCATTGCAAGCACCAGCACGGGGATTGCCGCAACCGCGCACAGCATCGCGTAGGTGCTCCACAGGATGACCAATCCCGCGACAATTCCGCCCATGGCTCCAGAGGTATTCATGATCAGGTCCGAGAGTCCTTGAACAGCCGGACGCTTTTCAGCATCGACCTCGTCGGTGACCATCGTGGATCCGGCAATCAAGGTGCACGACCAGCCAAGGCCCAGCAGGAACAAGCCGATGCCAAGCATGATGATGCTGTCACCTGGCGCTGCACCTGAGATCACGCAGGCAAGGAGCAGGATGACGATGCCGATCACCACGACTTGCACTCGACCGTAGGAGTCAACTGCCCAGCCAACAATCGGCGAGAAGGCATACATGCCTGCCACATGCACGCTGATGACGAATCCGATGAGTTGAAGAGTGACATCAACATGTGCCATGTGCACGGGTGTCATCACCATCACCATGACCATGCAGATATGGCCTGCGGATATCGCGGCAATGCCCAAGGCCGCACGCGGACGCTCGCGCAGATGCGCAAGGCCTTCACGCAGGCTTGCATGATGCACGACGCCAGTCGCCTTCTTCTGGATGGCCATCGCCATCCGATATGGATCCGGGCGCAGGAAGAGCCACAGCACCACCGCGGCCACGGCAAGGCATGCAGCTGACACCACGTACGGCCCGGCCAACTGCGGCAAGCCCAACTCCAAGCCGAGGTTTCCGGATGCATTGAGCAGGTTCGGGCCGAGCACTGCACCAACGGTGCTTGCCCACACCACGAAAGACAGCGCTCGTGCGCGATGACGCTCGGCTGCCAGATCTGTCGCGGCATAGCGCGCCTGCAGGCCAGCTGCTGACGCCACTCCAACGAGCACACAGCCCAGGTACACCAGGAGCAGACTGCGTTGCGTGGCAGCGATAACAACCACCACGGCGCCTATCGCGCCGATGCCATAGCCCAGGGAGAGCGCGGTACGTCGCCCTCGTGTCAGTGCGACTCTGGCCAAGGGCAATGCGAGCAGGGCCGCACCAATGACGCCTGACGTTTGAGCAAAGCCTGCGGCAGCATCAGAATCTGCGATGGAGGCCGCGAGAAGCGCGCCAGCGGGGATGGCGCCTGCCACGGCAACTCCGCCGAAGACCGCAGCCCCCGACAGAGTCCAGACAGTGGTCCTCTGCGCTGTCAGCACTTCCGGGGCCAGCAGCGGATCGCTCTCGCCTGGCAGCACGGGCGCGCTCACTGGCTCAAGCCCTCAGGTGACTCCGAGTCAGGCTCATTGCTGTGTGGTCCGTGAACAAGTTGCCGTGCAAGGGCTTCTCGCACGCCGGCATCATTGCGCGGCAGACTGATTGCGTCGAACTGCTCTATCAATGCACGTGGATTTCCCTGCCACTGTTCGTATTGCAGAAGCACAGCGCGCCCGTCACCAAGAATGTGATGCAGGTCCTCCTGCGCGGAGATCAGCCAATCACGAGTCTGTGTCAGCGCGGCAACGGGATCTTCATGGTTGGGCCACCAACCGCTGCGAGCAGCCTCCTGCGGGTCACGGACATTGATGAGGTAGCGAATGCCTGGAAACAGAGTGTTCAAGAAGAGGAGGTAGGACAGCAGGAGGTCGTAACTGTCGAAGTGGCCCGGTTCGTATCGCACTTCCTTGAACCCGAGCACTTTCGTGTCCTTCTCTGGCCGCAGGAGATTGTCGATGACATGTCGCTGCAGATCCGCGATCACGGCCTTGGGGTCAAGCTTCTTGGAGCCATACCAAGGATGCGTGGGCAGACCGTTGTGGTGCCGGTCAGCCGTCTCGGCCACCGACTGCACATACTGCTGGAGACCTCGAAGGGCTGCGTAGTTCTCGCCTCGCACGAGAACACCAGGCAGTGAGTTCAATGCGGCCTGCAGGGCTGTGCTCCCAGTGCGTCCGTAGGTGACGACAGTCAGGAAGCCGAACTCCTGGGGCTTCCTGCTGAACATCGGGCAACTCTATTGACTCGTGCCTGAAGGCCTTGCGAATGCTCAGCGCAGCAGGGCCGGAACCTCGGCACTGACGCACACTGCTCGCCAGATCTCCTTGGTGTCCTCGCCCCTGGCAATGGCCTGCATCACTGTGCAGCCAAGAGCCGGCAGCACGAAATCATGCGCCCAGGAATGGGCATAGGCCAAGCCGAAATGGGCTTCCATGCGTTCCCAGAAGTCAGTGAGGCGCATCGACCCTAGACAGGAACAGGGGCGCTGGACGTGCGGGCGTAAGTGACCGAGGCGCCGTCAAAGTCCAAGCGGGTCGGGCTCTCGGCCTCAACGATGTGCGTGGTGACCGAGGTCAGGACCTGAGCCAGCGAGACATCGAGCGCTCCGCAGATTGCGGCGAGGAGCTCACTTGATGCCTCTTTCTGACCGCGTTCGACCTCGGAGAGGTATCCAAGGGAGACGGCAGCTGCTGCAGAGACATCACGAAGGGTGCGACCTTGATCTTGCCGGACGCGGCGGAGTTCATCACCGATCACTTCACGCAGGACGATCATGCTGCCTCCTTCCAGGCAAGGTCTAGCACTCAACCCTGCTGATTGCTAATTCTAACGCACGCATCTGGCCGCCTATTCCCGGCCGGTCCGAGGGATATGCGCCAAATATTCCAAGGCCAGGGCGATCACCGCCGTCGCCGTGGTTCGGCGGACATAGCCCCGGTCCCCCTCCAGGGCCAGAAGTCGGGTCATCCCCTCATTGCGGCGCGCATCATGAACCGCGATCCAGACGGTTCCGGGCACCTGGTCGTCCAGCGGATCGGGCCCGGCCACACCAGTCGTGGACAGGCCCAGATCGGCATCGAGCAGGCGGCAGACCGAGATCGCCATCTGCTGGGCGACCGGCTCGCTGACCACGTGCTCAAGGATCGCCGGATCCAGGCCCAGCAGGGAGCCCTTGGTGTCGGTGGCATAGGTCACGACTGCGCCACGCAGGACCGCTGAGGCGCCGGGAACCTCGGCCAGGTTCGCACTGACCAGACCGGCGGTCAGCGATTCGGCCGTGGCGATGGTCAGACCCAGGGATTTGCACAGGGAAATCAGATCGGACTGCATCAGCTCTCGTTCGTGGTCGCAGTTGGCGTGGTTGCGCGGACCGGTGAGGCCTTGCGCACCTCCGCGGCCTTGCGCAAGCGAAGGGCCTCCAGGGCGTAGTCCAGCCCAGTTGCCAGGGTCAACACAACGGCGAAGCTCATCACTGTGGCCTCAGCGCCGTTCCACCAGGAGATGCCGGTTGGCGCGAGCAGGTACATGCTGATGGCGATGACCTGGGCCAGGGTCTTCACCTTGCCGCCACGACTTGCGGGGATGACCCCTTCGCTGATGACCCACATGCGCAGGACCGTCACACCGACTTCCCGGACCAGGATGATGACGGTGAACCACCACGAGAGCTCGCCCAGCAGGCTCAGGCCGATGAGGGCAGTGCCGATGAGGGCCTTGTCCGCAATCGGGTCGGCAAGTTTTCCAAAGCTGGTGACCTGATTGCGCCTGCGGGCAATCGCCCCATCAATGAGGTCGGTCAGCGCGGCAATCAGGAACACCGCCATCGCCCAGACGCGGGCCGAATCGCCATCGCTGGCAAGCAGCCAGATGAGCACTGGAACAGCGAGAATGCGCAGCCCGGTCAGCAGGTTGGGCAGGTTCAGGATCGGACCACCGGCGTGGGGCGCCGCCCCCTCATCGCTTGGCACCGAGTTCATGCGCGCTCGGCTATCAGGTCAACCCCATCGACGTCGACAACGATCCCGTTCAGCACGTCACCGATGGCAACTTCATCCTCATCGATCGGGATGAAGGTCTCAGCATCATCGGGTCCTTGGTGTCCGGCATGGCCCACAGNNTGGCCCACAGCGACCAGTCCGCCGTCCTCGTCCTCATCGATGCGTTCGACGATGACGACAACACTCTCACCGATGCGATCCTCGGCTCGCTGGGACATGACCTCGTCGGCCAGAGCTGAGATTCGCTCAACGCGCTCACGAATGACCTCAGCTGCAATCTTGTCCGGGAAGGTCAGCGCCTCAGTGCCGTCCTCATCGCTGTAACCGAAGACGCCGATGGCATCAAGTCGCGCCTGCTCCAGGAAGCTCGCGAGTTCGTCGACATCCTCTTGGGTCTCGCCAGGGAAACCAACGATCACGTTGCTGCGAATGCCTGCTTGCGGGTCCAGATCGCGAATGCGATTGACCAGTCCCATGAAGGCTTCGGTACCACCGAAGCGACGCATTCGGCGCAGCACCGAAGCGCTCGCGTGCTGGAAGGAAAGATCGAAGTACGGCGCAACTTCAGGGGTGGCGACCATGGTCTCGATCAGGCCGGGACGGATTTCGGCAGGCTGCAGATAGGCCACGCGCAAGCGCGTGATGCCGCTCTGCTTGGCAAGGTCGGGAAGGGTGGTCTCCAGCAGGCGCAGGTCGCCAAGATCCTTGCCATATGACGTGGAGTTCTCGCTGACCAGCACGACCTCGCGCACGCCTGTGCGCACGAGTTCACTGATCTCAGCGAGGACATCAGCCGGATAGCGCGAGATGAAGGAGCCGCGGAAGGTAGGGATGGCGCAGAAGGTGCAGCGGCGATCGCATCCTGATGCCAGCTTCACCGAGGCAACTGGCCCGGTCTCCAGGCGCACCCGCGGAGCTGGGCCTTCGCCGTGTCCGGGAACGTGAGCATGGCTGGCATCACGGTCGACCGGGGCCAATGGGAGAAGAAGCCGGCGATCGGTCGGCTCGTGAGCCTGCGGGCGGTCACCAGCAACGATCCGCATGAGCTTGGCTGAGATATCGGGATAGTCATCAAAGCCGAGGACGGCATCGGCCTCTGGCAATTCAGCGGCCAGTTCCCGGCCGTAGCGCTCGGACAGGCAGCCAACAGCGACAACAGCGCGCGGTCCGCCTTCGGACTTGAGGTCCGACGCCGCCAGGATCGCATCGATTGAGTCCTTCTTGGCCACATCGACGAATCCGCAGGTGTTCACCAGGACGGCGTCAGCTGATTCGGCGTCCTGGACCAGATCCCAGCCCTCGGCGGCAAGGCGCCCGGCCAGCTCTTCGGAATCGACCTCATTGCGCGCGCAACCAAGGGTGATGATGGCAACAGAGGGGCGAGACACCCCGACAGCCTAGTTCGCTGGGAGGTCTGGCTCAGCCTCGCCCGTGCAGGCCTTGAGCAACCTCATCGGTGAATTCGGCCACGAGTTCATCCGGATCCAGCCTGAGAATGGGGGCCAGGGCGCGCAATTGTCCCCGCGCATAGACCAGCCCACCGCAATGGCTGAAATCCCCGCCTTCCATGGCCAAGAGGATGGATGCGCGCAGCTTGCTGGCATTTGCGAGCTCTTCCAGAGTCATTCCTGCGGCAATACGGGCTTGGGACAGTGTGGTGCCGACTGACATCAGCACCCCTTTCTCAAGAATTGTGTCTCCGCGTGACTGTTGTTCCAGAGTAGTTCGTCGTCCCGGCCATGGGAAGTTGCCAGTTGAGTCTTTACTCTCCTCGAATCATCATCAAGGTGCCGGGCAGATCCTCGGCCTTGATCAGCACATCGCGAGCCTTGGAACCCTCGCTTGGTCCGACGACTCCACGCGATTCCATGAGGTCCATCAGACGTCCGGCCTTGGCGAATCCCACGCGCAGTTTGCGTTGCAGCATCGACGTGGATCCGAACTGCGTGGACACGACCAGTTCAACGGCTTGCAGGAGAATGTCCAGATCGTCGCCGATGTCGCCATCAACCTCACGTGCTGCAACCGCTGCCTGGATCACCTCAGGAAGATACGAGGCCTCTCCCTGCGCCTTGCAGTGCGCGACCACCGTTCGGATCTCGGCCTCCGATACGAAGGCGCCTTGAATGCGCATGGCCTTGTTGGCGCCCATCGGCAGGAAGAGCCCATCGCCTTGGCCGACCAGTTTCTCTGCTCCTGGTTGATCCAGGATCACGCGACTGTCAGTCAGGCTTGATGTCGCAAAGGCCAATCGGCTTGGCACATTCGCCTTGATCAAGCCAGTGACGACGTCGACGCTGGGGCGCTGAGTTGCCAGGACGAGGTGGATGCCTGCGGCGCGGGCGAGCTGAGTGATGCGCACGATCGCATCCTCAACATCGCGCGGGGCAACCATCATCAGGTCGGCAAGCTCGTCGACTACCACCAGGAGGTAGGGATACGGCGACAGTTCGCGCTCGCTTCCTGGCGGCAGGACCAGCTTGCCGGTGCGCACTGCCTTGTTGAAGTCATCAATATGACGGAAGCCGAAGTGCGAGAGGTCGTCATAGCGACGATCCATCTCCTTGACCACCCACTGCAGGGCGTCAGCAGCCTTCTTCGGGTTGGTGATGATCGGCGTGATCAGGTGCGGGACACCCTCATACGCGGTGAGTTCCACGCGCTTTGGATCGATGAGGATCAGTCGAACCTCGTCAGGTGTTGCGCGCATGAGGATTGAGGTGATCAGTGAGTTGATGCAGCTGGACTTGCCTGCACCTGTTGCACCTGCAACGAGAATGTGGGGCATCTTGGCGAGGTTGGCAACGACATAGCCGCCCTCGACATCCTTGCCCAGGGCCGCGACCATGGGATGGGTGTCGGAGACTGCATTCTTGCTGCGCAGCACATCACCGAGCGCAACCAGTTCGCGATCCGTGTTCGGGATCTCGATGCCGATGGCCTTCTTGCCCGGGATCGGGCTCAGGATGCGCACATCTGCACTCGCCACTGCGTAGGCAATGTTCTTGCTGAGCGCCGTCACGCGCTCAACCTTCACGCTGGGGCCAAGCTCGATCTCATAGCGCGTGACCGTCGGCCCACGCATGAAGCCCGACACGATTGCATCGATGCCGAACTGCTCGAGCACTTCGGTGAGCGCATGGACGACATGGTCATTGGCCTTTGTCGCAGCCTTGGGGGCTGGCCCGGTCTTGAGCATGCTGACGGCCGGCAGGACGAACTTCGCTCGGCGCGGCCGGGCATTCTTGCTTGCCTCGGCAGCGGGCGTGCTGACTTCCTGCTGCAGGCTGATGGTCTCGTGCCGGGCCGGATGGGCGTCAACAGCCAGGGCCTGGGTGATGAGCTGATCGGCATGCGAACTGGGCTGATAGCCAGCAAGGCCTTCCATCAGCACGGCGGCGGGTCGATGATCGGTGTCCATCACAGGTGAAATGAATGGCTGATCGCCAGCGAGACCTTCGGGGAAGACATCCTCGTCGTCATCGAGGTAGTCCATCTCGAACTCTTCTTGTCGCTGGTCTTCCCCATCTTCGGACGCCTCGTTGGCGCGCGGGCCGGGAGTGAAGAAGCTGCGGATCGAGGACAGTGAGGTTGCGGTCACTACGAGCAAGCCGAAGGCCATCAGCAAGATGAGCACCAGGCCCGTGACGATGGGACCAACTGCGCCAACAATCGGCGCAGTGAAGATCCAGCCGAGCACACCTGCGCCAGAGTTCATGGCGTCCGCACCATCGCTCGGTGTCGGGGTGCCATGGAACAGATGCCACAGTCCCAGTACGCCAACGGCAATTGCGGAACTGCCGATGAGAATGCGACCGGGCATCAAGGGCTCATCTGGGTGACGCATCGTGCGCCAAGCACCGATGACCAAGGCGATGGGCACGAGCAGCGCCAGCACTCCAAGCAGCGAATGGCAGACCATGGCCAGACTTGAGACAAACCAGGCGTCAACGCCAAACCAGAGGCCAGCGATCAACGCAATGGTGAGCGCAATGAGGCCCAAGGCCAGGCCATCGCGACGCTCATGCGCTTCAAGGTCGCGCGCGCCCGAGCCGAAGCTGCGCGCCAGTTTTCCGGTCGCGGTGGCAATGCCCAGCCAGATCGACTTCAAGAGCCGGCCCAGCCACAGCACAAGGCGCACGAGCGGGCCAGGCTGTACCGGTCCCCTTGCCCGTTTGGAGGCTGTGCGTTTGGGCGCAGCCTTCGCTGAACGTGCGGGTGTGCGAGCAGCGCTCTTCTTAGCACTGGCTCGTGGGGAAGATCCGCGGCCCGAGCGTGTCGCTGAGGCTGCGGACGTACGAGACGCCATGGGCGCACCCTAGCGAGCAAACCCCATGAGTCCCGGTAGTCACACGCGCAACACGCCTGCCTATAACTCCCGTGGGTCCAAGTGGACATGCACCACGCCGGCCTCGGCCTTCGCTGAACGGGTCACGGTGATCGCATGCAGCTGCGCCGCCAATTGGGTGCCGTCCTTGCGCGAAGCCAGAGCAATCCCGTGCCCATCTGTTGGCCCGAGCACTCGAATGGGCAAGCGTTTGGCAAGTTCTGCCAACACCTCAGCGACCGCCGAGTTCTCGCCGGTCAACACGGCAGCCCGCGAATCAGGCGGCAGTCCGGTTGCCTTTCGATCAGCGAGTTCACGTTCAGCAAACCACGCGGAATCCCATCGCACGAGAGCCTGCACCGCAGTCAGCGCATGATCGGCAGTGACGATCACATGCGCCTTGGGTCGCGCGAGCAGTGAGGCCGCAAACCAACGGCGCACCGCCTCCTCCCCCGACCGAAGTCCGGTGCGGTGCAGCTGTGTGCGTGCGTCGAGCAGCACCACTGCCGAGTACCCGCCCGTGGCGACCGGCTCAGCACCTGGAGTCGCGACCACCAGCGCTGGGGCACCGGGCACTGATCGATGCAACTGCTCGCTCGAGGACCAGATGATGGGGGTTCCCGGGAACGCCCGCCCGAACTCCTCGGCTGTGCGTTCGACACCAGTCGAGGAGGCCCGCAGCTTGGTGCCAAAGCAGTTCGAGCAACTCCACGCACCGGCGAGTTTGCCGCACCATTGGCATTGCGGAGTGCTGTTCTGAGAGCGCAGGGAGAGCGGCCCGCCGCAACTGCACAGAGCGGACTCGCGGCACTGTTGACAGGCAAGCGCTGGCAGATAGCCGCGACGTGGCACTTGAATCAGCACTGGTCCGGTGCGCAGACCTTCCTTGGCTACTGACCATGCTGTGTGCGGAATGCGGGCTGATGCAGCAGCCGGATCACGAGCCTCATCGGCACTGTCGATCGCCCGCACGATCGGAGCGTGGGCACGCAGCCAGGAGCGTTCAGGTTCCAGCGCTCTGGCCCAGCCTGATTCACACCAGCTTTGAGTCTCCGTGCTGCGCGCAGGTGCGCCCACGAGCAAGGAGCAGTCGGACAATTGCGACCGCACTGCTGCAACATCGCGGACATTCCAGTACGGAGCCTGCGGATCCCAGCCGGCCTCGTCAGAGTCATCCCACACAACGATCAATCGCAGATCCTTGACCGGCGCGAACACTGCCGTGCGGGTACCAACGACGAAGCGACTTTCACCGCGCAGGACAGAGCAGAACTCGCGATAGCGACGCTCCGGCCCCAGATCAGCCGACAGCACTGCGCGAGTGGCTGCCAACTCCTGCGTCGCATTGCAGATCTGCTTCACATCCCAGGCATCGGGAAGCACCACGAGTACACCGCCGCAATCCTGTGACAGGACAGCGCGCACAAGTGCAACGATGTCTGCCGTCCATGGCATGGCCGGCGCGGCACTCCACACGCCGCGGACATCTGCGAGGCGACCCTCGTGCGCACGCTGCAGCAGGGATCGACCGTGGGTGTAGCGATCCCAGGTCGCCCAGTCATCTGGCGTCAGCTCAGCATTCATCGGCCCGCGAGTGGCGGGCGCAGATTCAGCGCGCGCATGCCGGGGAGGCACGGCCGAGCGAAAGACATCGCTGAAGGTTCCGGCGAAGCGCTCGGCGACGGCAGTGACCAGTGCGGCCGTCTCAGCTGTCAGAACGGGCTCGCTGCCGAGCACTCGCTCAAGTGGGCGCACATTCTTGGCCTCGCTCGTGGCGATGCGGCCGACGACCACGCCATTGATCAGGCGTCCGGAGAAACGAACGCGAACCCGTACTCCAGGAACGACCTCGTCGGCCATCGCTACTGGGATCGCGTAGTCGAAGATGCGATCCAGATGAGGCAGTGGCGAATCGATGCGCACCTGCGCGATCGGGTCGACTAGCGCCCACTCGGCCTGCTTGCGCGCGCGGGGGGCGCGACGCGGAACGAGTTCGAGCTGGTCACTCACGAGAGCAGGCTAGAGCCCAGCGACCTCGCGCAATTGCTCTGCACGATCGGTGCTCTCCCAGGTGAAGGTCGGGCCAACCAGAGTGCGCTTGCTTGGGTCTGAATGATCCAGCAGTTCATTCGTGCCCTGTGGGCGACCGAAGTGACCGTAGGCACTTGTGGTGCGGAAGATCGGGCGCAGCAGATCAAGATCGCGAATGATCGCCGCCGGGCGAAGGTCAAACACGCGCAGCACCGCCTCTTGAATGGCCTCATCGGCCATCACACCGGTGCCGAAGGTCTCCACGAATACGCCCACCGGATGCGCCTTGCCGATGGCGTAGGCCACCTGCACTTCACAACGCGTGGCAAGCCCTGATGCGACAACATTCTTGGCAACCCAGCGCATGGCATATGCGGCAGAGCGATCGACCTTTGATGGGTCCTTGCCGGAGAAGGCGCCTCCACCATGACGGGCCATGCCGCCAT
>DNXA01000151.1 GCA_003506065.1 Actinomycetota bacterium | reverse complement strand
GATGAACGCGGGAAGCTGCAGCTCCGGGTGCTCATCGGCCAATCCGATCAGCGCGGTCAGCGATTCCCACCGCTCACGAACTGCGCCGCCGGCCCGCGGTGGATCAGCGGACCAGCCGGCCGCGCTCAGGACGGCTCGCACTTCTGAACCGAGCAGCCCGGAGTGCTCTCCTGCTCGTGCGGCTCCTCGAAGGCGCGTGACCGCCTCGCGCACCTCGGCTCGATCAAAGAAGCGCTCAACCCCGCGCATCATGATCGGCACGCCTCGTTCGCTGAGCGCGGATTCCAGTTCAGCTGACTGCGCATTCACGCGGAACAGAATCGCGATCTCCTTGGCAGATGTGCCTTGCGCGATGAGTGCGGCTATCTGTGTTGCGACCGCAGCAGCCTCGTCCACATCGTCGTCATAGATCTGCACTGAAGGCTCACGTGATTCTCCGGTGCGAACTGCCCGGAGTTGAAGGCTTGCCGGAGTCGTCGCCGCAGCGATGACCGCGTTCGCCGTGGCCACAATCGACGCCGTGCTGCGATAGCAGTTGACCAGTTCAATCTGTGACGCATCCGCGAACTCCTTGCGGAAGTTCAGCAGATACTCCGGAGAAGCGCCCGTGAATGAGTAGATGGTCTGGCTCACATCGCCGACGACACAGACGTCCTCGCGCTCCCCGCGCCACAGGCCAAGGAGTCGGTGCTGCACAGGGTTGATGTCCTGATACTCGTCAACGGTGAACCAGCGGTAGTTCTGATGGACTTCATCGAGTATGTCCGGGCGAGAGCGCAGGGCGCCGACCGTCACGAGCAGCACATCCTCGAAATCCAGATGCCCACGTCGCGCTTTCAGATCGTCATATGCCGTGTAACTGCGGGCAACATCGGCGACATCGATGCTCCACTGACGAGCCCGAGCTCGTTCATCGCGGACGAGGTCAGCTGGGCTCAGCTCATGCACCTTGGCCCATTCGATATCGGAGGACAGATCGCGCACGACGGCCTGATCGGTTGGGAGGCCACAGGAGGCGGCGGCTTCGGCTACAAAGCGGGCCTTGCTCGCAAGCAACTGTGGAAACTCCTGCCCAGAGATGCGGGGCCAGAAATAGCGCAGCTGCCGCAGAGCAGCAGAGTGAAAGGTTCGCACGCCGACACCCTCAACACCCAGGCCGTGCAGCCGTGAACGCATCTCCCCCGCGGCCCTGGTCGTGAAGGTGACCGCAAGAGTGCGGCGAGGATCATGAGCCCCAGTGGCGGTGGCATAGGCAATGCGGTGTGTGATCGCCCTGGTCTTGCCAGTGCCAGCGCCAGCCAGCACCACCAACGCCCCTCCAATGCTGGTCGCCACAGCCCGCTGCTCCTCATCGAGGGAGGCCAGAATCGACTCAGGGGTCATGGGTCGGACGGTAGCGCCTTGCCCCGACACCAAGGTCACGGGTTACCGTGTGGCTTATGAAGATGTACAGCACTCCATGGTGTGGGTATTGCTCCCGGCTCAAGGCTCAATTCGGTCGTGAGGGAATCGCCTTCGAAGAGATCGACATCGAAGCTGACCCGGAGGCAGCCGCCTTCGTGGAGCAGGTCAATGGTGGCAATCAGACCGTGCCGACGATCCTGTTTGACGATGGAACCGCGATGACCAACCCCTCGCTGGCACAGGTCAAGGCCCAGCTCGCACTGGCCTAGCGCGACCAATCGCCAGGCAGGGTCTCACCGAACCAGCGCTCAATCAGCATGCGCGAGATCGATGTGTTCGGCGGCAGGCGCAGTTCGCCGCTTTCACAAGCCGCTCGCATCTCATCGCGTGAGAACCAGATCGCTTCGGAGATCTCAACCTCATCCACGCTGATCGCAGTATTCGAGGCGAGCGCGTGATAGCCCATCATGAGCGAGGCGGGGAAGGGCCAGGGCTGGCTGCCGAGATAGGTGACTGAATCGGTGTCGGTCCCCACCACCACCCCCGTCTCCTCGAAGACCTCGCGCCGCACGGCGGCCTCAGCCGACTCCCCTGGCTCAACAAATCCAGCGAGGGTGGACATCCATCCCCCGCGCCAGTTGGCGTGCCGCCCCAGCAAGGCTCGATCCTGATCATCACGGACCAGCACGATGATTGCCGGATCGGTGCGGGGAAAGTGATCAATGCCATCGGCAGTGCAGCGCAGCACCCACCCCGCCTGAGTCAGCTCGAGTTCGCCGCCGCAGACTGTGCAATGCCGATGCTTGTTCCGCCAGTTGTCCAGACCAATCGCACCAACGAACGCCGAGGCGTGCATGTCTGAGAGTCCCCGGCCAGCATCGCGAAGCCCCATCCAGAATTGCTCGCCCGGCAGTTGCGCTCGATCCTTCAGGTGCACCGCAACAAAACTGACACCCTCAGGGTCCAGGCCAAGAAAACTCACACCAGATCGATCCTCACCGATGATCTCGAGGGCTTGGGTTCCCGACATCAACAGCAGCGAGGGCGAATCTGCGTCCGGGTCAACCGGCGACTCCCCCTGGTTGACCCACATCACCCGGGTCGAATCGTTGAACAGATTGTCGACGAAGTGCGGATCAGTGCGCAGATGCGAGGCTCGGTCCAATCCCGGCTGTGCGAAGAGGAGATCAGCAAGGAGTCGGGTGTCCGTCACACACTCGAGCCTATTGGCGTGCCACGATCATGACCTGCGATTGCGACAGGAGAGTTGTTGAACGTCTTTATTCGTCAGCTGACAGGGGTCCGCTTCATCGCGGCATTCTGGGTTCTGACGTACCACCTCCAAGGTCCGCTCAACACCCTTGGCATCAACGACGTTCCCGTGGTCTCCGACTTCTTCCGCATCGGGCGCCTTGGCGTGGATCTCTTCTTCGCCCTGTCTGGCTTCATCCTCGCCCACACCTACTTGGAGCGCATGGGACCAAGTTTCAAGGTGAAAGCCTCGGGCTTCTTCTTGTGGCTGCGCCTGGGACGGATCTACCCGGTCCATCTCGTCATGCTCTTCGTGGCGGGCATTGCGGTATATGTGCAGGCCAAGGTGAGCGGCGATGAATTGGACCGCGACTGGCTGACGCCCTGGGATTTCATCAAGCAACTGCTGCTCATCCAGGAGTGGGGTTCCCAGCCACAACGGGGTTGGAACTTCGTTGCCTGGTCCTTGTCGATGGAGTGGCTGGCATACCTGTTCTTCCCATTCATCGTGCTGGTGCTGTGGCGCTTCCGAAAGAGCCTTCCGACGTGGGCCCTGTGCGCTGCCTGGGTTGCCGTGCTGATTCCGCTTATCGCCTATGGACTCACCACGGCCGATCCCTTCTACACCGACAACTGGGGCTCGACCATTCGAGTGCTCACCGAGTTCTGCGCAGGGGGGCTGACCTACCTGATCATCACCCGAGCCCACGCAGGACTCCAAGGGGATCCATCCCCGGCGGTGGAGCGCATTGCCACGATACTGACCATCGCGCTGCCGATCGGCGTGGTCGT
>DNXA01000127.1 GCA_003506065.1 Actinomycetota bacterium | reverse complement strand
GGTCGATGGTTGATCTGAGCAAGGATGCCAACGGCGACGGATTCATCGACGGTGACGGGGGCGTGCCTGCGTCCGGCGCTCTCACGGCATCCCCGTCAAACGCGATGGTCGGAAGTGGCAACCACATTGCCCAGCCCAATGAGCGATTGATCAATGGGTCGCTGTCGTGGTACCTGTCTGCCGAGGGCTTTCCCGTGACCCTGAATGCCTGCGGTTCGCAGGGCAGCACGTTCAAATGGTCGATCAGCAACACCGGCACCGGCGCCGTCAAGCAGCTCGCGTCAAAGCCACTGACGCCGAAGACATGCAAGACCAGGGTGACCTTGCCCGAGGGTGGTTATCGCTTCACCCTCGAAGTTGAGGAAGGGAAATCATCAGCTGTTCGTACAATTGATGCAACGGTGAAGAACATCCTGATGCTCTCCCTGGGCGACTCCTACGCCTCCGGTGAAGGCAACCCGCGCAATGTGCAGGCCTGGATCGAACAAGGCGGACTGTTCTCGAGTTTTCGGCCCTACTGGGATGACGCCGACTGCCACCGGAGCGTGCACAGCGCACCCGCACAAGCAGCTCTGGCGCTGGAGAAATCCACGCCCCAGACGTCGGTGACTTTCGTTGATGTGACATGCAGTGGGGCCACTGTGGCACAGGGCATCCTGGGTCAGCAGACCGGAGAATTGCCCTCGCAACTCGCGGCGGCCCGCAGCATCATCGGCAGCAGTCCGGTGGATCTGGTCACCTTGTCCGTTGGGGGCAACGACGTCGGATTCGGATCGGTCATCAGTTCATGTCTGGTCAATGCCAACTGCCCAATGGTGCCGGCCAATGCCGGCCTGCTGCGGGCCTTCCCTACGCTCCACGCCGGTGTCGCAGCCCAGACGGCCAAGCTGCCCAGCGCATATGCCTCAATCTCGAACTGCTTCACAGCTCGCAGTTGCGCCAGCCCGATCACCTTGGCTCCCAATGCCTGGGTCTTGCCGACTCTGTACCCCGACATCACGCGAAATCTTGCGGGCGGACCCTGCTCGTACCTGACGATGACAGCCCAGGACTTCTCGTGGGCTCGCGACGCACTGTTGAATCCGAGCCCTCCGACCAGCGTGGGCTACGCGACGACAAATCAAGGCGTGAAGTCGCTCCCGCTACCTTCCGGCTCACTCAATCAACAGATCCAGGCAACTGCGAATCTCGGCTGGCACCCCGTGACCGGCACTTGGGCACGCTCTGGAGAGTCAGAGCAAGGCCACGGAGTCTGCGCCGGCAAGGCATCGTGGGTCTTCCCAGCGCAACTCGGTGCGATGGCCTCCGGCTCCTTCCATCCCAACCCTCAGGGGCTCAGGGAGATGGCTTCGGCGATCACTGAGGCAGCAAGAGTCGCTCTCCGCTGACTGTTACACTTTCCGCTCCACTACGCACCGCTAGCTCAACTGGCAGAGCAGCTGACTCTTAATCAGCGGGTTGGGGGTTCAAGTCCCTCGCGGTGTACTTTCTTTGGACAGTCATGGCCAGTGCCAGACCGTCCACCTCTTGGAGGTTCCATGGATGCGATCGTGATGCTCAAGGACGAACACAAGGACCTGGAGAAGCTGTTCAAGCAATTGGACAAGGATGACCTCTCAGTGATCCCGGCCATCTGCTCGGCGCTCACCCTCCACATCACTGTGGAGGAGCAGGTCTTCTATCCAGAGATCAACAAGCGGACTGACGTCGAGGCCGATGACATTGCTGAGGTGCTCCAGGAGCATCATCTGCTGAAGGTCCTGGTTGAGGAGATCCGCGAACTCACCCCAGAGGACATTGAGTACAAGGCCAAGGCCAAGGTGCTCACCGAACTGGCCCGCCACCACCATGAAGAAGAAGAAACCGAGCTGTTCCCCGAGGTTCGAGAGGAACTGGGGCGCAAGCGACTCCAAGAGATCGGCGGCAAGATGGAGCAGTTCAAGATCGACGTAGCCAAGGGCTGATTCCACTTCCTTACAAGAAATTCACCGCTGACATCTGCCTATCCGAATCACGAATGCTTACGCTCGACTTGGTTGCGCGGGGCCCCGAATCCCCCGATGCGGGAAGCCCTGCGCGGCCGCCAATCTTGGCTCACCGTCCGCACCACTGTGCGACTGAGGACGCTCAGATCAAAGGCCAGCCGATGAGTCCTCCGCAAGCTCGACCTTGGCAAGCAAGCGATCCAGCCCACTTCGGATGAGTGCCCCATAGCCCGTGTCGTCCAGCAAACCGCTTGAGGCGATGCCGCTCACCACCTGGGTGCGCGCTTCGGCAATTCGCGAGGCGCGAAGATATCCGTCGCCAAGATTCAGGTGGAGCGAAGGAGCCATCGCTGCGGCCGAGGAGATGCCGATCGGGACGAGATCGAATTCACCAACGTCGGAGAACTCGTTGATCGCGCGTTCGTCCCAGGCGATTTCGGCTTCAAGTTCAGATTCAAGATCTGCCAGATAGTGGGCCAGGACGCATCGCTGCGCGTGTTGCTGATCGGTGGTGCGTTCCCAACAGTCCCTCAACTGCGCTTGCCCTGCGTCACGCTCGCCAGCCAGCGCTAGGCCAATTGCCTCCAAGATTTCAGTCCATTCAGACATGCGGCAAATCTATTCCTGCACACCGACACTGGGCAGAGCCAGCGGGTACGCACGTACGTCGACTGCCTTGGCGCTCAACCACACATCCGATCCAGGGACCAACGCGAGTTCAGCAAGCGCATCCGCAGTGATCGTGGCAATCATCGGCGGCTCGGCTTGCACGTGTACACGGATCTGCTCCTCCCACGGCTGGATCAAGGTGACAACCCCCCTCCAGACATTGCGGGCACTGCCCTGCGGCTGCTCCCGGTGAATCGCCACAGCCTCGGGCCTGATCACAGCTGCCGCTGGACCATCGAGTGAGTGATCAGCAATGTGCATCACTGCCCCCTCTTGCTGGACGAGCACACCGTTGCTCGCGCTGCCTCGTATGAGATTCACACTCAACAGAGCCGCAACGTAATTCGTGTGGGGGTGGGATGCGATGCCAGCGGGGGAATCATCCTGCACGACCTGGCCATCCTCCAGGACGATCACTCGATCGGCGAAGAGCATGGCATCAATGGGGTCGTGTGTCACAACAACACAGCAGCCTTGAAATTCAGCGAGTCGTTCAACGAGACCTGCTCGGAGCTCGTTCTTCGTCTCGGCATCCGCCGCCGACAGCGGCTCGTCGAGAAAGAGCAATGCTGGTTGGCTCGCGAGCGCGCGAGCCAGCGCGACTCTTTGCGCTTGTCCGCCGGACAGACTCGAGGGCCTTCGGGCAGCCAGACTGGCTATTCCCATGCGAAGCAACAATCGCTCGGCACGCTGTCGTGCTTCCCGGCGCTTGGCTCCACGCGACCGCAGTCCGAATGCGACATTCTCAAGCACGCTCAGATGCGGGAAAAGCACATAGTTCTGAAATACGTAGCCGGAGGATCGATCCTTGGGCCCAACGAATACTTTCCTCGCATCATCGACAATGCGCTCATCGAGACGAATCTCGCCAGCTGAAATACGCTCCAAACCAGCGAGGGCACGCAGCAGACTCGTCTTGCCCGCACCGTTGGGTCCAACAATCGCTGTGACTTCACCTGCGCGCAGTGCGAGGTCAACTCTCAAAGTGAAGGCTTCGCGTTCGAGGGTGAAGCGAGCAAGGACATTCATGCCGTCGCCAAAGGTCGGATGATTCGGCCGCGCAGAGCGATGAGCACCACAACACAGATGGCAATCAGCATCAGGCTCAGCGCGATTGCAACAGACGGGTCGCTCTCCAGGGCCTGGTAGACCGCCAACGGCATTGTCTGGGTGACGCCAGGGAAGTTGCCGGCGAAGGTGATGGTCGCACCGAACTCACCTAGGGCGCGGGCCCAGCACAGCACCATGCCAGCACCAAGAGCCGGAGCTACCAATGGCAGCGTCACCCGACGAAAAGTGGTCCAGGAGGATGCTCCGAGGGTCGCTGCTGCCTCTTCAAATTGCGAATTGAGCGAGCGAAAGCCACCTTCGACGGCGATGACAAGGAACGGCATCGCTACGAATGCCTCCGCCAGCACGACCCCCGCCGTGGTGAAGGGCAGTTGGAAGCCGAAGTGGTCATAGAGGAATTGCCCCAAAGCACCTCGTCGGCCAAATGCCGCCAGCAAGGCCACGCCAGACACCACCGGTGGAATGAGCAGCGGTACCAGCACAAGGCTGCGAGCCACACCCGTGCCCGGCAGCCCGCTGCGTGCGATCAGCCACGCAAGCGGCACTCCCAGCACCGTGGCCAGCGCGGTCGCCGCTGTGGCGGTGATGACCGACAGTCGAAGGGCATCTCGGGCCACCGGCGAAGTGAGGATCTCAGCGAAGGAACCCCAGGGCGCTCGCGTCAGTAGAGCAACGAGCGGGGCGATCAAAAGCGCAAGTGCGAGCAATGCAAGCACGACAAGGAACCACGGTGCCCGAGGTCGCGCTGAACTGCTCACCAGGGTTTGGCGAAGCCATATGCGCGCAGGATGCCCTGCGCTGAAGGGGTGTAGCGCAAGTAGTTCACAAATGCCTGCGCTGCGATTGGATTCGCCGAGTCACGCACTGCGGCAACTGGGTATGAAGTCATGACATTGCGTTCAGACGGAATGGCAACCGACACAACCTTTGAACCAACAGCTCGCACATCGGTGACGTAGACAATGCCCGCATCAACTTCACCTGCCATCACCTTCGCAAGCACTGCGCGCACATCCAGTTCCAGAGTCACGGGGCGCACGGTGACGCCATTCTTGGCGAGCAAATCGCGAGCTGCAGTTCCGCAGGGCACTGCAATTACACACTGAGCCACCAGCACACCATCTCGGCTCAGACTCCAAGGCCCTGCAATTTTCGCGGGATTGCCGGGAGGCGTCGCAATGGCCATCGAGTTCCTGGCAAATAGCAATGGTGCGCCAACGCTTCCTGCAGTGACTGCTGTCCGCATCGTCGGCTCCGATGCCGTAGCAAGCACATCGACAGGCGCTCCGGCGATGATCTGCTGGACAAGCGCAGAGCTGCCAGCAAAGTTGAACTTCACTGAAGTGCCGGGGTACTTCTTCACGAAGGCGTCGGCGATCACTGGGAGCACATCAGTGAGCGAAGCCGCAGCCGAAACTGTGATGGAGCCGACTGGAACTGAAGCGGGGCGTGGAGTGGGTGCCGCTTGGGAGGGATTGGACCCGAAGACCACCACCAGCAGGATCGAGATGACCGCTGCAAGTCCGTGCGGCCTCTTCAATTCCTGTCTTCCAGTTCTACGACCACATTGGTCGACTTGATGATTGCCGCGACGAGAACACCCGGGGCCAGGCCCAGTTCGTCTGCGGATTCGCGACTCATGAGCGACGTCACGCGATGCGGACCGGCCTGAATCTCGACAAGGGCCATCACGCCATCGCGTTCCACCCGAATCACAATGCCCGGAAATCTGTTCCGAGCCGACTGCCGAAGGGCCGGAGCATCGGGGGCTTCGGAGACCATGAATGCCGCCAGGCTGGCTCCATCAACACAGCGCGGTCCCTGGGTGCCAGTGGCCTGGAGAAGTCGGCCTGAATCCAGCCACCGGCGAACGGTATCTGCGCTCACGCCAAGAAGTTCAGCTGCCTCCGAAACACGCAAATGCGACATGTGGAGGGACTATATCGTGCAAATGCAACTACAGGGTGGCTGATTCAGCTCACAGGGGGATGACAGCCCTACCGAGGAGTGTTGGTGACCAGCAGCCGCAAGGGAGCGCGGAAGGACAGCAGCCCCAGCATCGGCGGCTGAGTTTGCTTCAGCTGGATGTCTGGCAGTTCACGAGCCAGGATCAGCAGAACCTCCTGGGCCTCCATCCGGGCCAGAGTCGCACCCAGGCAGTAGTGGCGACCAAAGCCAAAGGCCAAGTGCTGCCGTGCGGCATCACGCCCCGGCAGGAAGCGCTCAGGGTCCTGGAATACGTCAGGGTCCGAACCACTGCCGGCCAGCATGAGCAGCACCTGCGCACCTGCCGGCAGCACCTGGTCACCCAGCAGCACCTCGTCGGTCGTGATCCGCCGCCACGTCACCACTGGCGTCTCCAGCCGCAACACCTCTTCGACGCACTCCGAGGCGATCAACTCATCGGGGAAGGCGCCCGCCTTCGACAGTCGGCGCCAGAGTTCGGGCTGGCCGATCAGTTTGCGCAACACCGTGGAGAGAAATTGCGTCGTTGTCTCCTGGCCTGCGACAAGCAGGAAGTAGCAGATGCCAATCGATTCCTGAACGCGCAGCGCACACCCTTCCGCAGTGCGATGAGCGGCGAGCACCGAGAACAGACTCGATCCCAGGGGATCTGCCGAAGTGATGCGACCGCGAAGCCAGGAGTAGAAGGCAGCAGCCTGTACGGCGAGTTCACGTTGACGTTCCGCATCTGGATTGCCCCAGAAGAGCTCCAAGGAATCAGAGCTCCAGCGCTTCAAAGTCGGAAGATCAATGTCTTCCAGATGCAGCAGCGCAATCAGGACCCGCGCAGGCAGATCGCGCGTGACCAACGCAACGAGATCGGCTTCGTCGCCTGCATCCAGATCCTGCTTCACCAGCTCCGCGGCATCACTGGCGAGTTCGCGAATGAGCGGCAACACAGCTGAAATCATGGCTGGTGCAAAGAACTGACGCACCAGACTGCGCAACTCAGCATGGCTGGTTCCACCGTTGTTTGCGAGCGTGGCGGGCAACTCAAAGCCGACGCGGGCAAGAATGCGAAGTGCTGAGGGATCGATGTGTGTGACCGCCGTGAGCGCGTTCTCCGGGCGGAAAAGCTGAGGCTTGCTCAGCACGGTTCGGATGTCAGCATGCTTGCTGACCAACCAACAGCCGGTGATCTCGTCGAAGTGCACCGGCGCCGTTTCGCGGAGTTCTGCGAGCAGCCCGTCCGGTGATTCGATGAATGCGCGATCGAACAGGTTGACCTGCCCGTGCGCGACAGGACACACGCCAACTGAAGTCATCCGACGATTTCTCCATGCACAGAACAACGCGCCTGCCAGTGCAGCGGTGTGACCTGCACCTGCATCCGCCGGCCGCATTCACCGCAGTAACGAGGCGGGGACAGTTCTGCGGCCTGAGCGCACTCAGCATGCGAACCCTCCAGTTCACCGCCGCACTGCGTGCAGAATTCCTCCTTGACCACCATCGAGACCGTTCTGCTAGAGGGTCTTCGTCAGGGATTTGATAGGCATGTTCAGCTCAAGGAGCATGTCGATGTCTGCGGCTGCCGGACGACCAAGAGTCGTCAGGTAGTTGCCAACGATCACGGCATTGATGCCACCGAGCATCCCTTGCTGTGCACCAAGATCACCCAGTGTCAGTTCGCGGCCACCTGCAAAGCGCAAGATGGTGTGCGGCAAGGCAAGGCGGAAGGCTGCAATGGTGCGCAGCGCTTCCTTGCCATCCATGACTTCCAGATCGCCAAACGGAGTCCCGGGGCGTGGGTTCAGGAAATTCAACGGCACCTCTGCTGGATTGAGTTCAGCCAGTTGAACGGCGAACTCGGCGCGCTGCTCAAGGGTTTCACCGAGCCCGACAATGCCCCCGCAGCAGACCTCCATGCCTTCAGCATGCACAAGGCGCAGAGTCTCCCAGCGCTCATCCCACGTGTGAGTGGTGACCACATTTGTGAAGTAGCTGCGTGCGGTTTCCAGATTGTGGTTGTAGCGATGCACCCCCATCGCCGACAGTTCGTGCGCCTGTTCGGGTGTCAGCATGCCCAGTGAGCAGGAGATGTTGATCTCAACTGCTTCGTTGATTGCCTTGACCGCTTGGCCAATCTGGTCCATGAGCTTCTTGTCCGGACCGCGCACCGCAGCCACAATGCAGAACTCAGTGGCACCCGTCAGCGCTGTCTCCTTGGCCGCTTCAACCAAACTTGGAATATCAAGCCACACTGCGCGAACTGGTGAAGCGAACTGTCCAGACTGTGAGCAGAAGTGGCAGTCCTCTGGGCAACCGCCGGTCTTCAAACTCACGATGCCCTCCACCTCAACTGTGGGGCCGCACCACTTCATGCGCACATCGTGCGCAAGAGCCAGCACATCAGGTACCCACTCATCACCGAGCTGCAGCACCCCAAGCACATCGTCCTGATTGAGGCCGACGCCCTGGTCGAGAACCTGGGCACGCGCACGGGCAAGGAAATCCTGAGGGGATTCAATAGTGGTCAAAACCAGACTCTCCTTGATTTCATGGGCGTGAAGCCAGCCCGACGAATTCTGCCGTATTGAAGACTCCGCCCAGCGCGGGGGCGAGCCCGGATCGGGACGCAGCCCCAAACTGAGCCTGATCCAGAGTGCCCATGCCTTGGACCAGCACCCCACTCACGGGCGCTTGGGCATAGCTGGGCAGATCCTCGATGTTGCAGAGTTGAGCCAGTTCCGGCTGGCCGGCTGGCCAATCGGTGATCACAAGGTGGTCAACCGCAAGCCCATGGGCACGCACGGCAAGCGCAGTGGCGCCCGTGGAGTGAAGGGACCCACTGTCCGGGCGACTGCATAGGNNCGATCGCAATCCTGAAAGGTCAGGATCCGGTCAGCAAGTGCACCAATCTGGGGACCGGGCTGGCCCAACCGTCGCGCTGCAGTGCCAGGTGCCAGAGGTTCGGCAAATCTAGCGAGTTCATGAACATCGGACAGCCCAGTCAGGGCCCTTACGACCTCGGCATCCCCCAGATCATCTGCGCCCACTCCCGTCTGCACGGGCTTGATCACCGTCACTCGCTGTCCGCCTGCCAGTGCACACGCGGCAAGGGCTGAAGCAGTGACAGTCTTCCCGGAATCGGTACCCGAGCCGGAGACCACGATGAGCTTCACGCGGTCGCCAGCTGCTGCAGGCTGCGGGCGAGCAGTTCGACATCCGCGTCAGTGTGGTGACGATTCGCAGTGATGCGCAGCCCTGCCGAGCCGATCGCAACAGAAGGCGGACGGAAGCAGCCGACTCGAACACCACGATCACCCAGTGCATCGGCCAGGTCCAGGGCCTCCTGTGCACCACCGACAGTCCACGACAGGATCGCAGCATCGGTGGCTGCCACGCCCAGTGCGTGAGCGATTCCCGCAGCTCGTGCGAGCAGCGCTGTTGCCATCTCCGGCTGCTCACGAATTATCTGCGTCGCAACCAAAGCCGCACCCGCGGACGAGGGGCTCAGGCCAGTGTCGAAGATGAATGGCCGTGCCGTGTTCAGCACATGATCAATCACGCGCGCATCACCCAACACCGCTCCGCCCTGCGAACCAAGGGATTTGGACAGTGTCACGGTCACGACGACATCAGGTTCCGCAGCGATACCCGCCTCCCACGTTGAACCCCGGCCCTGGCCTCGCACACCAATGCCATGCGCATCATCAATCACCAATATCGCTCCGTGCGCGCGCGATATCTCGTGCCACCTCGCAAGTGGAAGCAAATCCCCGAGCACCGAGTTGATTGCATCGACGACGACAAGTGCTCGTGATTCAGCGCGGTCGATCAAGGCCTTCTCGACAGCCAGTGCATCGCCATGCTCAACAGTCACGACTCGCGCGTTGGACAGCTTGCATCCATCGATCAGTGAAGCATGGTTGCCGCCATCGGCGATGATGACGCAATCGCGACCACCCAGAGCAGCCAGCACCCCAAGATTCGCCAGATAGCCAGAGGAGAATACGAGCGCACTCGGCGTTCCAGTCAGATCAGCGAGGGCTTCTTCGAGTTCAGCATGCAGTTCAGTGGTGCCGGTGACCAGCCGAGAGCCGGTGGCACCAGTCCCCCATCTTTCAGCGGCGCTCACGGCACCGGCGATGACCCGGGGATCCTTGGCCAGCTTCAGATAGTCATTCGAGGCGAAATCCACCCATGGCACCTGCTCAGCCCGCGGAGAAAGCTCGCGTTGCAATCCGGCTCGGATGCGACGTTCGGACTTCTGCTCCAACCAGCCGAGCGGATCCTCGGACTTCACACCGAACTCATGGTCGGTTGACTGTCGACTGCGGCTGCAATTGCTGCACAGATCTGCGCTACTTCGTTGTCGGACGAGATATAGGGCGGCATCGTGTAGATCAAATCGTTGAATGGCCTGATCCAAACGCCAGCATTGACTGCAGCCTCTGTCGCCGCACCAACGTCGACAGGCTCATGGAGTTGCACCACTCCAATAGCGCCCAGCACGCGCACATCCTTGACTGCGGGGTGGGCGGCAAGCGAATCAAGGCCAGTGGCAAGCGCGTTCTCGATGCGCCCAACCTCGCAGGCCCAGTCGTGTCCTAGCAGCAGGTCGATGGAAGCCAGTGAGACTGCAGCGGCGAGCGGGTTGGCCATGAACGTTGGGCCGTGCGCCAGCACTGGGACCTGCCCCGCCGAAATCTGCTCGGCGATGTCGCTGCTGCACAGGGTTGCTGCCATCGACAGGTACCCCCCAGTCAAGGCCTTTCCAAGACACATGATGTCTGGGCTTGCCTCTGCACGATCAGCGGCAAACAGCGTGCCCGTGCGCCCAAAGCCAGTTGCGATCTCGTCGAAGATCAACAGCACGTCATGGCGATCGGCGAGTTCACGCAATGCGCTCAGGTAGCCGGGGTTGTGGAAGGTCATTCCGCCTGCCCCCTGCACAAGTGGCTCCACGATGATCGCCGCCACTTCGTGTGCATGCTCAGCGAGCGCTTCATCCCAGGATGCGATGTATGCCTGATCGAGCGCCGCCGCAACCCCAGTTGGCGGTCCGTCAACGAACACCTGCTCGGGGAGAGTGCCGCGCCACAGCGCATGCATTCCTGACTCCGGATCGCACACGCTCATCGGGTGCAAGGTGTCTCCGTGATAGCCGCCACGCCAAGTCATGAGCCGGCGCTTGGCTGGCTGCCCGCGCGAAACCCAGTACTGCAAGGCCATCTTCGCTGCCACCTCGACTGCAACCGACCCTGAATCACTGAAGAACACTCGCGTCAGGCGTGCAGGAGTGATCTCTATCAGTCGTTGCGCAAGCAGCACTGCAGGCGCATGCGTGAGCCCGCCGAACATCACGTGGCTCATTTTGCCCAGCTGCTCAGTCACCGCCGCATCCAGAACTGGATTGCGATAGCCATGAATGGCCGCCCACCAGGAGGACATGGCATCGATCAGTTGGCGACCATCGAGCAGGTTGAGGCGAACGCCGTCTGCGGAATCGACAAGCAGCGGCATAGCGCCAGGAAGGCTCGAGTATGGATGCCAGATATGCGCTGCATCGAAAGCCAGCAGCTCGGCACCCAGATCTCGTTGACCTGCTTCGATGGGAGTCATCAAAAGCGATGATTGCAGGTCCGAGAACCGCAATCTGGCTCAGGGCTGTTCAAGGCGGTACCCGCGCTTGACCACCGTTTTGACCATCTGGCGTGATGGCAGTTTGGTGCGCAATCGGGTCATGGCCGTCTCAAGGGCGTTGTCGTTCGTTGCCTCGGGCAGCAGTTCGAGGAGGCGCGCGCGGGTGACAAGTTCGCCAGGGCGACGAGCAAGTTCGCGAAAGATCGCCATTGGCGTGTCCGAGACGGCCACAAACTCATCATCGAGCAGGTAGCCGTCGTGGCGGAGAGTCATCCGATAAGGACCAAGTTCCAGCACCTGATCCATGCGCAGGGGCAGTTGCAGGCTCACCATGCGCAGCAGATCACCAAGGCGAGCGCGCTCAGGCATCATCACTGGCACATCCGCTCGCAGAAATTCGGCGGCGGTGACGGGGCCAACACAGCAAGCCCAAGGCCTGGTGTCACGAAAGGCAGCAAGGACCTGCTCGCGCAGGGACAGTTCAGTCGCACGCTCAAGCAGCGCGGCGACGGCGAGCGCGCTTGTGAACACCACCGCATCCAACGCACCGCTGGCGCAATCGCGAATGAGTCGATCCAAAGGTGCAACGTCATCAGGGAAATCCCAGCGGTAGACGGGAATCTCCACCACGATGCCGCCGGCCGCCTCCAACTCGGCCTTGAGCTCAACAATTGGCAGTCCGTGCAACTGAATGCCGATCCGCACTCCCTCAACACCGTCCTCAAGAAGGGCGCGTACAACCTCATCCGTGCTCTCCGACGGCGCGGTCCACTCTTCCCGCAGACCGGCTGAGCGAATCGCTCCTGTGGCCTTGGGCCCACGGGCCAGGATGCGACTTCCCGTCAGGCTGCGCCGAAGGGCGTTGCCCATCCCCCACGCATCGGCCGCATCCATCCACCCTCGAAAACCGATGCCGGTTGTGACAACCAGGACCTCGCAGGGGGTCACGACACACTCATGAGTTCGCTCGCGCAGCACATCGTCATCGACGAGTGGGATGAGCCTGAGCGCCGAGCCAACCATCACGCTTGCCCCACGGCGCGTCAGCACCGCGGAAATCTCTTCCCGACGTCGTTCGGCCGTGACCCCCACGCGATACCCCTGAAGCGGGGCAGAGGTGCTCAAATTCACTCCTCAGGTACAGCCACGTACACCACACCTGCGTCCACGCGCACGGGGAAAACAGGCAGACACACTTCGGCATAGTCGTGACAGGAGCCGGTGCGCAGGTCAAAGCGGTGCTTGTACATAGGGCTGGCCACAAACCACCGTCCTTCCTGGGTGCCGACGATTCCTCTACTGATCACGTTAGCGTGCGCGAAGGGGTCGAAGTTTCCCACTGCGAGGACAGTGTCCTCCTCAATTCGAAAGAGCGCTATCTGATGCCCGTCGACCAGGCACGCCGCACCGCGCTCCGGAAGGATTTCAGCCAAGGTGCAGATTCGGCTCCAGTCCGCGCTCATGCGCCCACCTCGGTGAGATCACGGCTGGAGATTTCAACATTGACCACCGCAGGCCGATGTTGCGCTCTGTTGGGCACGTATTGGATCAGCGGATCAGCGTTCTCCTCAGAGTTGAGGAAAGTGCGGAAGCGAGCCAGTTTCTCGGGATCCTCAAGGGTCTGCGCCCATTCGTCCGCATAGCTGCCGACGTGCCGTGCCATGTCTGCCTCGAGTTCATCGCCCAGTCCGAGTTCGTCATCAACGATGACCTTGCGCAGATGCGCCAATCCCGACTCTTCAGCTGACGTCAGCGATTCCAGCCAGACGGAAGTCCGCTGCAGCCGCTCTGCAGTGCGGATGTAATACATCAGGTATCGATCGATGTAGCGAATGAGTGTCGCGGTGTCCAGATCAGATGCGAGGAGATCGGCATGTCGGGGCCGCATGCCACCGTTGCCTCCCACGTAGAGGTTCCAGCCCTGCTCTGTCGCGATGATCCCGAAGTCCTTGCTCTGTGCCTCTGCGCATTCGCGGGCACATCCGCTGACAGCGGACTTCAACTTGTGCGGGGAACGCAAGCCGCGATAGCGAAGCTCGAGCTCCACTGCCAGGCCGACGGAATCCTGCACCCCGTATCGGCACCAGTCTGATCCGACACAGCTCTTCACCGTGCGCAGACTCTTTCCGTAGGCGTGACCGCTCTCGAAGCCGTGCGCTACCAGTCGTCGCCAGATCTCGGGCAGTTCATCCAGTCGAGCGCCGAACATGTCAATGCGCTGCCCACCGGTGACCTTCGTGTACAGCTTGAAATCGCGCGCGATCTCGCCGATGGCAATCAGACCTTCCGGTGTCACTTCGCCGCCTGGAAGGCGCGGAACAACTGAGTACGTCCCATTGCGCTGAAGGTTCGCCATAACGTGGTCATTGGTGTCCTGCAGAGTTGCGTTCTCCCCCTCAAGAACGTGAGCGGGTGCCTGGGTGCTCAGGATCGATGCGATGACCGGCTTGCAGATATCGCAACCACCGCCTTGGCCGATCTCGCGAATGATCTGTGAGAAACGCGTGAATTGACGCACACGGATGATGTCGAACAGCTCCCTGCGCGTGTAGGAGAAGTGCTCGCACAAGGACTTGTCGACGGCAATACCCTGGCGTTCCAGGGTTGAATGCACGAGTGACTGGATCATCGGCACACACGAACCGCAACTTGTGCCCGCTCTGGTGCATGCCTTCACTGCCGCAACATCACACGCGTCCTTCTCCACGACTGCGCAGGTGATCTCGCCTTTACTGATGTTGTTGCACGAGCAGACCACCGCTGAATCCGGCAG
>DNXA01000050.1:750-2572 GCA_003506065.1 Actinomycetota bacterium | reverse complement strand
TCCTTGCTCAGATCAACCATCGACCATGAGGCCTGGGCGACAACAGAAGTGGGAGCCGCGTAGGCGCTCAGACCGGTCGCGCCCGTCACGAGCGCTGTGCACCCAAGAAGAACAGCGATTCGTCTAGACATAGGGGCAATGACGGCAGCCGTTGGAGCAGCAGGTGCCTCGCTGTTGATGAGTGGCTGCCGTGATGACGAACAGGCCGGTGGTCGGATCGAGGTAGCCAGCCTCCCCATGCTCCATCGCGGTGGTATGGCGTCGGATGATTTCGCCGTACTTCGGGTGCTCTGGCGAAAGCCGATCTTCGTGGGGCTGCGTGAGCGGTCGTGACGCAGCAGTCATGCTGTTGATTATGCAGGAGGAAGTCCTGCGGACCATTGGTCGTCAGCCTGTTGACCTGCCAAGGGATACTTACTCAATGTCGACTGCCTATGCCTTCACTCCGCTGCCCCGAACCCAGCGACATATCGGTGCGTTCAGCGAGATGCTGCTCTCCTCGCTGCTGTCACTTGTTGCCTCGTTGGTCCTCTCCGCCGAAGCCATCACTCTGGCAGCGAATCCGAATGCGGTCTTCTCGTGCGATATCAACGCGAACATCTCCTGCAGTGTCGTCGCTCAATCCTGGCAAGCCAACCTCTTCGGCTTTCCCAACGCCTACCTTGGGCTGATAGCTGAACCAATCGTCATCACGGTGGCGCTGGCCTCCATCGCAGGTGTGAGTTTTCCGCGCTGGTTCATGAATGCCGCACAGGTGATGTACACGGCTGGCCTGCTGTTCGCCTACTGGCTGCTCTACGAGGCCTACTTCCACATTGGCGCTCTGTGCCCTTGGTGTCTGCTTGTCACGGTGACCACGACAATGGTCTTCGCCTCGATGACGCGAGTGAACATCTATCGCAACACCTTTGGGCTCAACGAGCGCTGGCACCTTCGCCTCACTCGATTGCTGGATGCCTGGGTCGATCAATACATTGTCATCCTGGTCATTGCAATCACGGGTGGCATGATCGCAATCAAGTATTTGTAGCGCTGTGTCAGTCGGGGGGGCGGGAACGCACATGACGGCTGACCTCACCGTGCAACTGCAGGGGCTTTCTGACGCGGAAGCCGAGCAACGGCTGCTCGCAGAGGGTCCCAATGAACTGCCGTCGGCCAAGAAGCGGACCATCTTCAGACAGTCATGGGATGTCATCCGCGAACCGATGCTTCTCCTCCTGCTGGTCGCTGGCACGATCAATTTCGCTCTGGCTGAACCGCTGGACGGCATCATCCTGATGTCCTTCGTCGTCGTGGTGATCGCCATCTCCATCTATCAGGAGCACAAGACCGAGAATGCTCTGACGGCGCTCCGCGATCTGACTTCACCTCGCGCCCTAGTGCTGCGCGAGGATCGCCAGTTGCGCATTCCCGGTCGCGAGTTGGTCCGCGGGGACCTGGTTCTCCTGTCAGAAGGTGACCGAGTGCCCGGTGACGCTGTGGTGCTCGATGCGACCAACCTCTCCGTCGATGAATCAGCCATGACGGGCGAGTCGATCCCAGTCAGGAAGGGAGCGGCTCCCAATCCGGTGCTGGAGATGGGTGCCCCTGGCGGAGAAGCCACACCGTGGCTGTTCTCGGGAACCTTGGTGGTCAAGGGGCATGGTGCGGCGCGGGTTCTGGGTACTGGCATCAATACCGAGTTGGGGCGGATCGGCGGCGCCTTGGGGTCAATTCAGACCGAGAGAAGCCCTCTGCAGCGCGAGATCGGCCGTCTGGTTCAAATCATTGCAGTGTTCGGCTTGGCAGCAGCCGCTGCGGTCGTGGTCATCTATGGCCTTAC
>DNXA01000050.1:0-707 GCA_003506065.1 Actinomycetota bacterium | reverse complement strand
GTGCTGACTCGTCGTCCTCCCGTTGTCGAGATGCTGGGTTCGGCGACCGTGATCTGCGTCGACAAGACCGGAACACTCACGATGAACCAGATGGCAGTGCGCGAGCTCATCGTGGATGGAGCCACTCATGTACTTGATGAGCAGCCGCTGCCGGATGCCTTCCATGAGCTTGCCGAGTTCGCGGTCCTTGCTTCGCCTGTGGATCCCTTCGATCCAATGGACAAGGCTTTTCGCTCGCTGGGCGAGCAGTACTTGACTGGTACTGAGCATTGGCATGAGACCTGGGAGCTCGTGCGTGAATACACCTTGACTGAGCAACTGCTGGTGATTTCGCATGTCTGGCGCTCTCCGGACAGCCGCAAGTTTGTCATCGCCTCAAAAGGCGCTCCAGAGTCAATAGCCGACCTGTGTCACTTCGATGCATCGCAACTGGCACGGCTCACAGAGCTCGTTGAAGCCGCCACATCCAATGGCCAGCGAGTGCTGGCTGTCGCGCGTGCACTCTTCACGCAGGATGCCGGTCTGCCATTGGACCAACACGATTTTGTCTTCGAATTTGTCGGGCTTGCAGGCCTGCACGACCCGGTTCGACCCGGCGTTTCAGCGGCGGTTGCTGAATGTGCAAGTGCAGGTGTGCGAACCGTGATGATCACGGGTGATTACTCGGGCACTGCTTTGGCCATCGCTCGCGAGATAGGGCTTGATTC
>DNXA01000206.1 GCA_003506065.1 Actinomycetota bacterium | reverse complement strand
TTCCTCAAGCCGGGCCATCAAGTCCTCGACGGCCAGGTCGTGGAATTCGCCGGGCTTCGTCTTGGATTTGTCGGAGGGGGGCTGCTCAGTCCGATGCGCACGCCATACGAAATAGACCCTGAGGTCTACGCCGAGACCTTCGCGCAACTGGGACCAGTCGACGTGCTGTTCACGCACATCCCGCCCAAACTGCCAGAGTTGAACTACGACGTCATTGCCCGTCGTTTCGAGACCGGAAGCTCCGCTATCAACGAATACATCGAGCAGGTGCAGCCGCAGTTCCACCTTTTCGGGCATGTGCATCAACCGCTGCATGGTCGAGCTCGCATCGGCAAGACTGAGTGCATCAATGTCGGCCACTTCAATGCGCGCAAGAAGCCATTTGTTCTCACTGTCGAGCCTGGAGCCCACTGTGGCTGAAGCCACTGAGTCGAGCATTCAGATCCAGGCCACACCAGAGTCGATCCTCAACGTCATTGCCGATCTGCCGCATTACCCAGAGTGGAGTCAGGGAATCAAGTCTGCAGAGGTACTTGAATCCGCGGGAGATCGCCCGATCCGAGCTCGCTTCGCTCTGGATGCCGGCATCATCAAGGACGTGTACGAGTTGCGCTACACATGGAACGACCTCACGAGCGTCACCTGGACACTCGTGCAGGCAGACGTGCTGAGCGCCATGGATGGCTCTTATGAGTTGGCCCTTGCCGAGGATGGATCAACGCAGGTGCGATACCGACTCACCGTGGATCTGCGCATGCCGATGCTGGGGATGCTCAAGCGCAAGGCGGAGCAGGTCATCATCGACACGGCGCTCAAGGGATTGAAGATGCGAGTGGAGACTCATGGATCTCATTCTGGTTAGCGGTGTTGCGGGCTCGGGAGTGTCAACAGTCGCTGCGGGGCTGGCGCATGGAATGCGGGAGAAGGGCTTCTCCACTGCAGAATTCGATTCAGCTGTTCGGCCTCCACTGGGAGCCTCTTCAGTCTGGTCAGACGCAACTTCCACCTTTGGGGTGTGGCTCAAGACCCTGGGCGCGGCCGGTCTTGCTCCCGAGGAGCTCAATGGCCTGCCAGGCTTGAACGACCTGGTCATGGGAGCAATGGTGGCTTCGACCCTGAGCGACCCAAATGTTGATGCCGTCATCTGGGATCTGGGCAGTTTTCGCGAAGCTGGTCGCACTTTGCAGGTCTTGGACTCCGTGCCGATGCTCCTTGATCGCCTGCTCACAGGTTCTGTTGCCGACAAGCTCTCCGCTCCGGACCCGGCGGCATCGGTTTCGGCCTGGTATCGCTTGGTGACCCACCTTGCGCGAGCACGTGAGGTGATCAATCGATCGCGCTCGGTAGTGGTGGGCAGGAGTTCGGATACCGCAGCATTGCTGGCGGGCATGGGGATCCTGCGTCTGTATGGCTCCACGCCGGCGACCGTCATTGTGAACCGGGTTTCAAAGGCGAACAAGACCAAAGGGTCCACCGACTCCGACACTGCCCTCGGATTGCCCGTGTTCCGCATCAGAGAACGGACCAAGGCAGATCCCTTGCCAGCGTGGACGGCCTCTCGAGTGGACAGCACTGTGGATCTGCTCGACCAGCTCCCACCGATCAGCACTCCCGCGTGGACGATCGCCAAGCGTGGCAATGGTTTTCGACTCACTCTTGCTCTGCGCCCTGGAGCTAAGGTGCAGGTTGGCCGCCGTGGTGATTGGCTCCTCCTGGTCTGTGACGGCTACGCCCGTCATTTTGAATTGCCACCCGTGTTGAAGCGATGCCTGCTCGAGGGTGGCGGAATGAGGGCCGGCGATCTGATCCTGGGCTTTGTGCCGAATCCGCGGGTTTGGCGGGAGCAGCCATGAGCGCCAAGACCCCCTGGTGGTTCTCTGAAGGCGAGTCCGAGAGCAAGGGCTTCGATCTTGGAGCCAAGGGCTTTGATCTTGGCGGCTTGGCCTCCGGCGCGCACCAAGTGCTCGAGTGGGCCCGTGAGTCGCTGATCACCACCCACCAGGGTCATGTGAATCCCGTCGACTATCCGCAGTGCTTCATGTGCAGGGCGGTCCTGCTCCTTCACCCGGCAACAAGCTCTGAAGTGGTCACCGAGGAAGAAGGATTTGCCTGGATTGAGCTGGACCCGCCAAGGGACTAGACGACAGCACCATCAGTGAAGTCGTCATCGCGATCATCACGGTGGCGAGCCACCAGCACCACGAATCCGCCCACGCCAGCCAGAACTCCCACGCCGGACAGGAACCGTCCCCAATTGAAGATCGTGGCGAGCATCAGGAATGTTGGTCCGCCGAGGGCTCCTGCCCAGGCAAAGCGAGTGATGGCATCGCTCGCAAGCTGAATGGGACCAGGGTCCGGCGGGACGAAGTGTTCAGGTGTTTCCTCAAGATTGGTCTGGTCAAGGTGCTCGTGATCGGGCTCCTGCTCGAGCACTTCCTCGGGACTTGGCAGTGGGGTCGGGGCGGGAAGAATATGACGCGCGAGATTGGGATCTGCCGAGAGGTCGGCAACGATGGCATTCCAGACATCGTCCTCATGGGGTGCCCCGGGATTGCTGCTCACCGTTGCACGCGACTTGCTTCAGGCATGCAGGTAGTGTGCCACCGCGTGGCTAGGGCGTCGTCTGTCAAGGAGAGATCTCGGTGTTGTACTGGGTGCTGAAGTACGTGGTCATCGGACCGTGGCTTCGCGTGCTCTTCCGTCCATGGGTTGAGGGCCTGCACAACATCCCCAAGGATCGCCCTGCGATTCTGGCCAGCAATCACCTCTCCTTCTCTGACTCTGTCTTCATCATCTTGGTCACCCCGCGGCACATCACCTTTCTGGCCAAGAGCGATTACTTCACCGGACGTGGGATCAAGGGCTGGTTCACCAAGAAGTTCTTCACGGGCATCGGTCAAGTTCCCATCGACCGATCAGGCGGCCGAGCAAGCCAGGCTGCATTGCTGACCGGCGCGGGAGTGCTGGAGCGAGGCGATCTGCTGGGGATCTACCCCGAAGGCACGAGATCTCCCGATGGCACCTTGTTCCGCGGTCGCACTGGTGTGGCTCGCATGGCCCTGGAGTCAAGGGTGCCCGTCTACCCGGTTGCCATGATCAACACTTTCGAGATTCAGCCCTCGGGCACGATCTGGCCGCGGCTCAGTCGCGTGGGCGTGCGCATCGGGCCGCCGATGGACTTCTCTCAATATGACGGGCAGGAGGATGATCGATTCATCCTGCGATCGGTGACCGACGAGATCATGCACGAGGTGATGACCCTGTCTCATCAGGAATATGTGGACATCTACGCGACCAAGGCCAAGGAGCTGATTGCTCGCGGATTGCCGGTGGATGCACCTGACTCTGCGCGCGAGGACTGAGCACGCAGGGCCGGTGGCCTCGCATCGTGTACCTTTCTGTATGACAGCGGTTACACGCTTTGTCCAACCGCTGCAGGCTCGGCACACAGGCTGGTGGAGGGTGGAGCAATGCGTGTAGGAGTGCTCACAGGTGGCGGGGATTGCCCCGGATTGAATGCCGTCATTCGCGCGATTGTGCGCCGCGGAGTAGCTGACTATGGCTATGAGTTTGTTGGGTTTCGCGATGGTTGGCGAGGCCCTCTCGAGAACGTCACCATGCCCCTGGACATCCCTGCTGTGCGCGGGATCCTGCCCCGAGGCGGCACGATTCTGGGTTCCTCGCGCACCAACCCGATCAAGGTTGAGGGCGGGATCGAGAGGATCGAGCGCAACATCCAAGAAGCTGGCATCGACGCCCTCATCGCCATCGGCGGTGAGGACACCCTCGGGGTGGCTACCGTCCTGACGGAGCACGGATTTCACGTGATCGGTGTCCCCAAGACGATCGACAATGATTTGAGCGGCACAGACTTCACCTTCGGCTTCGACACCGCCGTCATGATCGCAACAGAGGCCATTGATCGGCTGCACACGACAGCGGAATCACACCATCGGATTCTCATCTGCGAGGTCATGGGTCGTCACGCGGGTTGGATTGCACTGCATTCAGGCATGGGCGGCGGCGCCAATGGCATCTTGATCCCCGAGATTCCCTTCGATCTTGATGAGGTCGTGGGGTGGGTCGAATCGCGATTCCGTGCCAGCTACGCGCCGATCCTGTGCGTCTCTGAGGGTGCGCTGCCGATCGGCGGCGATCTGGTGACCAAGGACACCACCCTGGATGCCTTCGGTCATGTGAAGTTGTCTGGGATCGGCGAGTGGCTCGCAGCCCAGATCGAGGAGCGCACCGGGCATGAGGCTCGCACCACAGTGCTCGGCCATATTCAGCGTGGTGGTTCGCCGACAGCGTTCGACCGAGTCCTGGCAACTCGCTTTGGCCTCAATGCCATCGCGGCAGTGAAGGATCAAGCCTGGGGGACCATGGTCGCCCTGCGCGGAACCGACATCGTGCGCATTCCATTGCAGGAGGCCACCGGAGTGCTCAAGACGGTGCCAATGGCACGCTACGTCGAAGCCTCGGCGTTCTTCGGCTAAACCCCGCTTGGCTTAACCCCGAGTCGGCAATTTGCACGACTGCCATACCCTTGCATGCATGACGGCTTCACTCGAACGCACCCATCCGCCGCTAATCCCGTGGCCGGATCTGCCTGCGTATCAGCAGCCGCCATGGCCAGATGCGGCCGAACTGGAAGCTGCAGTCAATGAACTCCGGCGGCTGCCGCCGCTGGTATTTGCCGGGGAGTGCGACCAGCTGCTGAACCGACTCGCTGCGGCTGCGCAAGGCAATGCCTTTGTGCTGATGGGTGGGGACTGCGCTGAGACCTTCGAGGCCAACACAGCTGACTCCATTCGCGCGCGCCTGCAGACCGTGCTGCAGATGGCCGTCGTCCTGACGTACGCAGCCCCGATGCCGGTGGTCAAGATGGGTCGTTTGGCGGGGCAGTACTTCAAGCCTCGCAGCAATCCGACGGAGATTCGCGATGGTGTCGAGCTGACCTCGTACTTCGGTGATGCAGTCAATGCCATCGAGTTCGACGCCGATCTTCGGCGCCCGGACCCGCATCGCCTGGTGCGTGCCTACAACGCTTCCAGCTCTGCTCTCAATCTCGTGCGCGCCTTCACCCAGGGCGGGTACGCCGATCTTCGCCAGGTGCATTCCTGGAACCAGGATTTCGTGCGGGACTCCCAAGCTGGTGAGCGATACGAGGACATGGCTGCTGGCATTGACCGGGCACTGGCATTCATGAAGGCATGCGGGGCCAATCCCGATGAGTTCCAGCGGGTGGAGTTCTACGCAGCGCACGAGGCGCTCTCCATTGACTACGAGCGTGCGCTCACGCGCATCGATTCGCGTACGGGACTGCCATACGACGTCTCGGGCCACTTCCTGTGGATTGGCGAGCGCACTCGGCAACTCGATGGCGCTCATGTGCAGTTCGCCGAGAGCATTCGCAACCCTGTTGGCGTCAAGGTGGGTCCCAAGGCCACGCCTGAAGAGGTCCTGGCGATCGCCCAGCGCCTCAATCCTGACCGGCAACCGGGCCGATTGACCTTCATCACCCGCATGGGAGCAACCAAGGTTCGCGAGGCACTTCCGCCCATCGTGAAGGCCGTGGAGGATTCAGGGATTCCCGTGGTGTGGATCTGCGATCCGATGCATGGCAACACTCGTGAGGCGGCATCAGGGCACAAGACGCGCTCGTTCAATGACATCATCGAAGAGGTCAAGGGCTTTTTCGAAGTACATCGCGCTCTTGGCTCGCATCCTGGCGGCATTCACATCGAACTCACGGGTGATGACGTGACCGAGTGCGTTGGTGGCACTGGTGGCGTGCTTGAGGCAGATCTTGGTGATCGCTACGAGACAGCCTGCGATCCCCGGCTCAATCGCGAGCAGAGTCTTGAACTGGCCTTCCTCGTTGCGGACATGTTGCTGCAGCGCTGACTCTTGCCGGGAACTGCACTCAGATCACGCTGATGGTGACCGTGCTGCCCTTGGGGATTGCGGTACCTGCAGCAGGGTTCTGCTGGTAAACCCGGTTCAGCGGGGTTGCTTGGCCTGAAATCACCTTTGCCTTGAGCCCCAGTCTGGTCAGCGCCGCGATCGCGTCCCTGCGGCGCATGTCGAGCAACTTGGGAACGATGACAGGGGGCGGGCCGTCGGACACGGTCAGCTCGACGCTGGTGCCGGAGTTCACTGTTGTCCCCACAGCAGGCTTGACCGACATCACGCGCCCCTTGGCCACGTTCTCTGAATAGGTGCGCGTGATGGAGGCGTCCAAGCCCACCGACTTCAAAGCCGCGATTGCTCCCGCCTGTTTCTTGCCAACGATGGCGGGCACTTGAACTGGCTCGGCGCCCTTGGACACGAGCAATTCCACGGTGGTGTCACGCTTGACCTCAGCGCCCGCCGCGGGGCGCGTACCGGCCACGGTGCCAGCCGGTGCGGTGTCGTCGAATACGGGGATTTGTGTGCCGACCTCGATGGGCAGCGCGCTCAGGGCTGCAGTTGCTGCCGCAACACTTTGCCCATGGGTGGCGGGGATGGTGTAGCGCTCGGGGCCCTTGGAGACAGTGGCAACAACCGCGCCTGATTCGCGAATATCAGTGCCTGCCTCAGGATCGCTGGAGATGACGATGTCCTTGGGCACGCTCTCATTGAAGATCTCGCTGCCCACGTCGAGTGTCAGACCGCTCGTGGCAAGGATCGTGCGTGCCTCATCGACGCTTTGACCGACGATGTTTGGTGTCGGGATCTTGTGGCCAAGAGCTGAACTCAGGAGCACTCCGCCGAGCACAGCCAGCGCGGTGGCCACCGCCAGACCGATGAGCACCCACGTGCGACGACTGAGATTGCGTCGTCCTCCTCCCCTTCCTCCTCCTCCAGAGGAAGGGCTGGGGATGGCTTGAGGACTTGATGGGGGTGGCGGCTGAGCGCCGGCGTTCAACCGAGCATTGGTGCTGGCATCGACAACCAAGGTGGTGCGCGTGTCGGTGAATGGACGGGGGGTCGGCAGCACAGAGCGAACGCGACGCACATCTGCCAGAAAGTCCTGAGTGTTCTGATAGCGCTGTGAGGGCATTCGCCTGGTCGCGGTGATGACCAGTGCATCCAGATCGGCAGGAATGTCAGGTCGAAGCGATGATGGGCTGGGCACGTCCTGATTGACATGCTGGTAGGCAACGGACAACGGACTGGTTCCCGCATGCGGGACCTGACCAGTGACCATTTCGAAGAGCAGGATCCCGGCCGCGTAGATGTCTGACCGTTCATCAGCCTCGCCACTTTCGACCTGTTCGGGCGAAAGATAGGCGACCGTGCCGATCAGCACTCCTTGGGTCGCGCTGGTGTTTGAGGTGGCAACAGCCCGAGCCAATCCGAAGTCGGCGACCTTCACCCGTCCGTCATCGGAGACCAGCACGTTCTCGGGCTTGATGTCACGATGGACGAATCCGGCGGCATGCGCGGCTGCCAGACCTTCAAGAATTGGGTCGAGCAGCACAAGTGACTGCTCAGGGGTGAGGGGACCGAACTCGCGCAGGATGTCGCGCAGGGTGCGACCCGGCACGTATTCCATGGCCAGATACACGAGCCCGTCGGATGCCCCTTGGTCGAACACCCCCACAACATGGGGGTGCGCAAGTCGCGCAGCGGCCCTGGCCTCGCGCTGAAACCTGGCTACGAAATCAGGATCGTCCGCGAGATGCCGGTGCATCACCTTCAGGGCCACGACTCGATCAAGGCGCACGTCAAGGGCCTCATAGACCGTGGCCATGCCGCCCCGGGCCAGCCGGGCCTGCACCAAGTAGCGCCCGTCGACCATTTGGCCGACGAGGGCATCGGGTTGCAGATCCATTTGCGCCAGTCTAGGTCGGCGATGCTGCAGCACTGGGCTGCCACACGCTGCCGAACCGGGCCTTCAACAGCGTCTGTGCAGTCTCAATACGCGCGAGTGCTCCCGTGATCTCAAGTACGGGAATGTCAGCGCTGTGCTCGCTCACCCAACGCTGCAGGAGTACATCGGCGCGAGTGCGAAACGATGGTCCATCGTGCTGTCCTGGTTCTGG
>DNXA01000278.1 GCA_003506065.1 Actinomycetota bacterium | reverse complement strand
TGAGCCGGACGTCGGATGCAGTCGATGAAGGCGAACACCTTGATGACGAGAAACAGCACCCACAGCACAATCAATACGAGATTCTGCACCTGATAGAACATCGGCTCAAGGTAACTGATCCGGCGGGGCACAACTGCCACTGGTTCAAGCAAATGGCAGGGTGATGATCATGCGAGCGCTGGTGCAGAGGGCCATGGGCGCCCAAGTGGTCATTGATGGTCGCAGCCCCGAGGGATTCGAGGGCCCGGGACTCGTTGTGCTGATTGGTGTCACGCACAGTGACGATGCAGACACCGCACGGCGACTGGCATCAAAGATTCTGCAACTGCGAATCTTCACTTCGCCTGAACACGCAGCAGAGCGCTCCGCGGCAGAACTGCAGCTGCCGCTCCTGGCCATCAGTCAGTTCACCTTGTATGCCGACACGTCAAAGGGACGACGACCGAGTTGGAATGCGGCTGCACCGGGCGAGATTGCCGAGCCGCTGTTCGATGCCTGCATCGATGAGTTGCGTGCCTTGGGGGCCGAGGTGAGCACTGGTGTGTTCGGTGCACAGATGCGAGTGCAGTTCACCAACGACGGACCGATCACCATCCTGCTGGAGCTGGATCCTCTACCGCCGAAATGAGCTCGCCGTTGTGGTCAACGACAAGTGGGGCATCTGCAGCGACGTTGCGCTTGAGCACGGCCAAGGCGATATTGCCATCTTCAAAATGACGCGCGGCAGTGCCGATCCAGCCCACGGCCTTGCCGCCAACTGAGATCACATCGCCATGAGCTGGCAGTTCTTCCGTTGATCCATCCAGATGGATCAACGCGAGTCGGCGAGGCGGATGCCCGAGGTTGAAGACCTTGGCCACCGTCTCCTGTCCCCGGTAGCAGCCCTTGTTCATGTGCACTGCCGAGCCAAGCCAGTCGACCTCATTGGGAATCGTGCGGTGGTCGGTCTCGCAGTTCATGCGCGGCATGCCGGCGGCTACCCGACTGGCTTCAAGGGCCCAGGTGCCGACCTGCGGAGCCGCGGTCAGTCGCGCCGCCAATTCCGAGCGCGGAAGCACCACCTCCCGACCGGCCAGTCCGCGTTGGGCGAAGTGCTCAGGCACGAGCCAGGTCGGAAACTCCGGGTCGGCGGTGTGCACTGGCTCGTAGACGACGGCGTGAGCATCGCTGACGTCCGCAAGCTCGACGCGAAGCATGAAGCGCATCGAATCCAGGTAGGCCAGCAATGCTTCGGACTGTCCGGGTTGAGTGATGATCCACGTGGTCTGGCCATCGTCGACCAGGTGCATTTCGAACTCCACATGTCCATGCGGACTCAGAATGAGCGCGAGTGCGCTTTGGCCCGCAGCCAGGGCGTTCACCAACTGTGTCGTCAGATCATTGAGCCAGGTGAGTCGATCAATGCCGGAGACGCACAGCACTCCGCGATTGCTGAGGTCCACGACACCACGGCCCTCCAGCAGGAGGCGCTGCTCCCCAAAGGGATCACCGTTGTGCCACGCAACCCCCTGATCCACGATGCTCTCCGGCGGCAGCACTGACATCAGATGCTCCTCAGCAAATCCTCGCCCAGCACACCGAAACAGGATTCGCATTCGCCGTGAATGGCCATGTGCGAGATGTCGGTGACGAAGGCGTGATCTGAGCGCAACTGCTCGACAAAGCTCTTGGCAATCTCGCCAGGTGCACTCGACACTCGTCCACAGGTATCGCAGACCAAATGGATGTGCAGTTCTTCGTCGACTGCGTGGTACGTCGGTGCGCCATGACCGATGTGGGCATGAGTGATGAGTCCTACGTCCTCGAGGACTTCCAGGGTTCGGTAGACCGTCGAGAGGTTCACGCCGGAGGCCGTGCGCTGCACCTCTATGAGAATCTCCTCGGGAGTGCCGTGCCGGAGACGCTCCACAGCTTCAAGGACGAGTTGGCGCTGCGGAGTGATGCGAAATCCATGCTCGCGCAGGCGTTGATCCCAGTCGCTGTTCACAGACTCTCCTCCATCGGATGCAGAGTTGCCGCGAGATGGTTGCTCAGCGGCTGACCCATGGCCGACATGTCAAAGGTCCACAGTAAGCGCCCGTCCACCAATCCGTAGAGCCGATGCCCTTCGACATACTCCTTGGCTGTTTCCGTGCGGGCCACGAGATCGGTGCGAAATTCAACACGGGCGCCCGTGATCTTGGCCTGCTCAATCCCCGTCACCTCGACTTTTCCGTACCAGATCTCCGAATAGCCGGCGGCATGGGAGAGCTGCATTTCCACAGTGTTGCCCGGCCTTGGCCGAAGAAAGCCGGACTCGGCCGCCAGTGGACGCACTCGCTCGCCGTTCTCGTCCAACAACCAGCTGCGCGAGGAGTAGGAGAGGAAGGGACGACCATCAGTGCTGAACGCGACTTCCTGGCCGAACCGGAAGTCGTCAATCGTTGGGTATTGACCTGTGCCTACGCCCACCCATAGCCCAATGAGCCACGACAGTGCGGACAGTTCTGGGTGCAAGCCGCTTGACTCCACCGAGTTCAGCCCTGGCTCATGAACAGGCGAAATGCGCCACGCCACAGAACCAGACCGAGCAGGCCAAGAGCCGCAACGACCACTCCTGTGTAGACGATTTCCAGCATGTGCGGGAGCCTACCTTCCATGACTGCGAATCCCTTGAGACCTTTGGTGGTCAAAGTTGTAGCTGGCGTGAACGATCCGGAGCGCTGCGCACAGGCCTTCAATGTTGCTGCGATCGCCGCTGCCTCCGGATCTCAAGTGAGCCTGTGGCTTGCCGGCGAGGCGGCGTGGCTGGCTCTTCCCGGCAAGGCTGCCGAGTTCAGCCTGGACCACGCGGCACCCTTGGAGGATCTGCTCGCAGCGATCCTGGCCACTGGTTCGGTCACGCTGTGCTCGCAATGTGCACAGCGACGAAACATCACTTCAGCGGATGTGCTCTCGGGAATCCGCATCGCAGGTGCCGCGAGTTACGTCGAGGAGATACTGACGACCGATGCGCAAGCGCTCGTCTACTGAGCTCAGACGCTGACAGGCCGAGCAAAGATCCTGCGGCCGATCAGGTACATCTCGCAGCCAAGACAGAAGGCGAACGCAGCGTTCAAGAATGCTGCCGCCAAGGCCATCGCAACGGCGATATAGGCGACCACCGTCACGCCGGAGAGGAGTCCGAGCAGTGCGACGGCAGTGAAGATGAACCCAACCAGCGCCGCGAAGCGCGGGGGTGCCGCGTCCTCAAATTCAGTTGCCGGGGCCAATCTCGGCTGCACAAGGGCGCGAAAGATGATGCCGTAGGGCTGAGCGCGGAGGCCAACGAACGCACCCAGACCGAAGACCGCCGCCTGCATCACCAGCAGCGTTGCACCGACGACGGAATCCAAGGTCAGCAGGATGACGGCAAGCACAACAGTGGTGATGGCAGCGGCAAAGCGCGGACCACGGACATCGACTTCGACGCGTGGATCGCAATCAACGGGCAAAGACATGGTGTGAGGCTAATCCCCTCTCCAGACGGCTACAAGGCGGCGAATCGTCATTGCAACCTGCAAGCGCGTGCGAGTCGTTTGCAGGCTAGGACTGGATGACCTGCCCGAGGGCAGCGATCACGTCGGCCTTTCGCGGCAGCCCGACGGCCCTCTTCACGATGCGGCCGCGGGCATCGAGAACGAGAACCGTGGGTGTGCGACGCACATCAAGGGTTCGAACCAGGTCAAGATGAGCCTCTGCGTCAATCTCGATATGCACAGTGCCCGGAACCATGCCCGCCACCTCGTCAAGGATCCGGCGGGTGGCGCGGCAAGGCTGACAGAACGCAGTTGAGAACTGCACGAGCGTTGCCTCGGCACCGAGGTCAGCGCCCAAGACCTCCGATGTCAGGTGGTCTCCCCCGTGTTCGGCCAGGGAGACATTGGTGACATCGACCTCGGGATCGTCGTCGGCAACCGGGATCGGCACATCAGGCGAGACTGGCACCGACTTCATCCGCCCGTCGGTCCGCTGACGCCACAGGCCAAAGGCCGTGGCGGCCCCCAGGACAATCAGCATGAGGGCGAGTCCGCGCATCGAGCCAACCCCCACTTCGCCAAATCGTCAATGGTGCCCAGATCCATGGCCGCCTCGGCATGCCCGATCCCATCCAGAACCCAGAGTTCCGTATCGGTATTGCCGCCTTTGAGGGCGGCCCTGTGCAGGGCCCTTGGGTGTTCCAAGGGAAAATACCGATCTGCGGTTCCGTGGATGACCAACAGTGGAGTCGGGCCAAGCATTCCCGCCGCCGCCACGGGCTCGATGGGCACGGTCGCCGGCCAGCTGCCCGCGGCGACCCTGGTGCCCTTGGCATGCAGCACCCGTCGTCCGGTCGGGGTCTCAATGAGCCAGTGGACCAGTCGCATCACTCGAGTGCCCCGGTAGTACCAGAACGCAGGCCCACTCACCGCAATCACCACATCTGGCGGCTTGGTCACCTCGGGGTCACCTGCCGAGCCCAGATGGGGGCTGGCAGCCAGGCCCGCCTGTCGAATCGCCACGGCGGCGCCAAGAGAGAACCCGACGGTGACGACCTTGGTGTAGCCCAGTTCCCGGGCCCAGGCGATGGCTGCATCCAGATCCAGGACCTCAAGGCGGCCAACGGTCGATTCGCCCCCAGATGCCCCATGCCCGCGCAGGTCCACGGTGATGACGTCGCCAAAGCCGGCAAGCCTGTGGACGATCGCCTGAACCTGTTCGTCCAGCCCACTCCCGTTGAAGCCATGGACCACCACGAATACCGCTCCCCCGACACCGTCCAGACGCCTGGCCGCGAGTTCAACTCCATCTGAGGCGACCAGCGTGGTTTGACGGACTGGCCTCATGGGACCATTGTCGCTCTAGTCAGACGCGAGATTGTCCCGGGAGGTGCGGCAGATGCGGATCGTGCTGCTGACCCGTGCGCTCGAATCCTCCGCCGAAGTCCTGCCCGCGCTGATGCTGCTGACGCATCAGGTGCGCACGCTGCCGGCTGAACCCACCGCGCTGCTCAATGCGCCAGAGTGCGATGTGCTGCTTGTCGATGGGCGCCGCGACCTGCCTGCCGTGCGCGGACTGACCCGACTCCTTCAGCAGACAGGGGTGCAGGCGCCCCTGGTGCTGGTGACAACCGAAGGCGGCCTGGCTGCAGTCCAATGGGACTGGGGCATGGACGAGGTTCTCCTTGACACTGCCTCACCTGCTGAAGTTGAAGCTCGCCTGCGACTTGCCGCTTCGCGCCTGACTCCCGACATTGATCCGAACACCGCCAGTTCAGAGGAGATCCGCAGCGGCGAGCTCATGATCGATGAGGGCACCTACACCGCAAAACTGCGCGGTCGTGCGCTCGATCTGACGTTCAAGGAGTTTGAGCTGCTGAAATTCCTGGCTCAGCACCCCGGCCGCGTGTTCACCCGCGCGCTGCTGCTGCAAGAGGTCTGGGGCTACGACTATTTCGGCGGCACCCGCACGGTCGATGTCCATGTGCGTCGGCTGCGGGCCAAGCTCGGGATCGAGCACGAGGCCCTCATCGGCACGGTGCGCAACGTTGGCTATCGATTCGTTCCCCAGCACCTTGATGAGGCATCGATGGCTGTGCTCGAAGAAGAGATTCTCGAAGTCGGGCTGCAGTAGGCGTGAAGGGCCTGGAAATCACCACCCGGCTTGACCAGCCGCAAATCGACCTCGCGGTCGCATTGATCGAGCAGGTCACCGAATTCGATGGGCTTTCCCCCGTTTCAGAGCACGTGCTCCTGCATCTTCGCCACGGCGGTGACGATCAGGGCCGTCATTTCCTGCTGTGGCAGGAGGACACGCTCATTGGCTACGCCCATCTGGACATCACAGATGAAGTCGAGGGTCCAAGCGCCGAGATCGCGATAGCGCCACAGGCTCGC
>DNXA01000085.1 GCA_003506065.1 Actinomycetota bacterium | reverse complement strand
CACGGGTGCGCGGTCGATCAGTCCGCCGAGTTCGTGCTCACACTGCGCACACTGTCCGCGTGGCCTTCTATCGGGCGTACATCGAGCGCATCGCCGAACGCCTGCAGCGGGCCCGCACGGAAGTCTTTGTTGCAGAACGGGTTCAATCTTCTGCAACTGCACTTGTCCTGCGCGACAAGGAGTCCGAGATCTCTGCGTTCCATCAGCAGACCAGTCAGGCGCGGGGCAGTTGGCAGGGCTACTCGGGTCAAATGCGCGGCGATCTTGGAACCGCCACCAAGGCGGGGCGCCAAGCCGCTGACTCAGCCCGGTTGTCCCAGCAGGCAGAACTGGGACAGAAGTCGATGCTGACGCGCTAGTGGGTGTACGCCTCGACCTTGCGGATCTCGACGGTGATTTCCATGCCATTGGCCAGGGTGTACGAGGCCGAGTCGCCGACTCTCTTGCCAACCAGCGAGGCGCCGAGCGGCGACGTGGGTGAATACACATCGATCGAAGCGTGTGCTGACTCCTCGCGGGATCCAAGCAGGAAGGTCTCCTCATCGCCAGCGGCGGTGAACATGATCGTGACAACCTTTCCTGGGGCGACTTCGTCGGCCTCAGACTCGGGAACCCCGATCCGGGCGTGCTCAAGCAGCTGCTTCAACTGACGAACGCGAGCCTCGTTCTTGCCCTGCTCCTCGCGCGCTGCGTGGTAGCCGCCGTTCTCCTTTAGGTCGCCTTCCTCGCGTGCAAGTTCGATGCGCTTGGTGATCTCAACTCGCTTTGGCCCAGTGCGATCAGCCAACTCAGCCGCCAGGCGGTCATGTGCCTCTTGGGTGAGCCAGGTCACGGCGTGGTCAGTCATAGCGGACAAGGTTAGCCCTTCAATCGCCAAGGCAATAGCGGCTAGGCGGTCCAGGGCTGGGTCGGCGGCACCACACCTTGTGGAAATTGAGGAGCCGGAACGGCCTGGTCTCCACAGCCGAGCACTTCCACCGTGTACGCCGGGATTGCGGTGCGCAGGGGATAGGTGACGGTGGCCGAGCCGTCGACTGGTGTCACCTCGACCTGGGCGTACCCCACGTCAGCGCGGCTTTGGTCCTGCGCACGCAAGGTGCAGGTGATCGGATTGTCGTCCACAGCATGCACACGGAAAGTCACATCGACGCGATCAGCTCCCAGCACCTTCCACGTCAGCAGATTGAAATCTGCCTGGGGTCGCGTGACTCCGAATGCCACGAATCCCAGGACCAAGGCGAAGGCGACGGCGACGGTGTACGTGACGATGCGACCGGTGATCGATCTGTGGTTGAGCCCATAGCGCTCGACCATCGCTGGTGAGAGCTGTTCCTTGCGGAAGGGGCTGGCCATGATGATCCCATTCTCGCGGTTGGGTGGCCGCGCGCAGCGGCCGGTACACGACTTGCGAGACTAGCCCGGTGACATCCCCGCTTCGACTCATGGCAATTCACGCCCATCCTGACGATGAAGCGAGCAAGGGCGCGGCGACCATGGCCAAATATGCGGCTGAAGGAATCGACGTGATGGTCGTGACCTGCACTGGCGGCGAGCGAGGCGATGTTCTGCACAGCGCGGCTGAAGAAGAGGTCAAGGAACACGGGATCGCCGAGGTCCGCCGCCGAGAGATGGCCAATGCGGTGGAGATTCTTGGTGTTCGTCACGCGTGGCTTGGTTATGAGGATTCCGGTTTCCCCGATCCTGAAGTCCAACCGCCACTTCCGCTGCCTGACGGTTGCTTTGCCGACCTGCCAATTGAAGTTGAGCTTGTGCCGATGGTCCGCCTGATTCGCGAATTCCGACCGCAGGTGGTGACGACCTATGACGAGAATGGTGGCTATCCGCATCCAGATCACCTGCGGGTGCACTCACTGACTCTGCTTGCGGTGGAGGCGGCAGCCGACCCGGAGTTCGACAGCGAGCTTGAGCCGTGGACGGTCTCCAAGATCTACTACAACATGCAATTCGCACGTGGCCGCATTTATGCCCTGCACGAGGCGATGATTGAAGCTGGTGTCGAATCGCAGTACACGGAGTGGATCAAGCGAATGGAATCACGACCAGACGAATCCCATCGCATCACGACCAGCATCAATGTGGCCGAGTATTTCCCCCAGCGCGATGCGGCTCTGCTCGCCCATCGCACTCAGGTTGATCCGTCAAGCCAGTGGTTCGCTGTGCCCGTCGAAGTGCAGGCACGCATTTGGCCGACCGAGGAATTTGAACTCGCGAAGTCGCTCGTGCCAACCGAATTGCCTGAGAACGATCTCTTTGCAGGATTGAGGACAGATGTATCTGCTCGCTGAAGCTGCCAACGACGACACAATGAAGTCGCTTATCGACAATGCCGGACCTGTCGCCATGTTGTTCGTGGTGACCATTGGCGTCGCGATGTTCTTCCTCTTCAAATCGATGAGGCGTCAACTCAAGCGAGTCGATGAGCATTTCCCCAGTGACGCACCAAGTGTCGATGGCAAGACCAGCACCGAGTGATCTTGGGCGCTTGGCGCTCACCCCGCGGTTTCTCCTTCGCGCAGGGCTGGCACTGCTGCTGATCCTCGCCTTCGCCTTCCTGGGCTATTGGCAATGGGAGCGCACTCAGGACGTACTCGCCGCAGAACGCGCTGCACTCGCGGAGCCGGTGGCCATTGATGGCCTCAACCCCATTGGTCAGGCGATCACCAGCGAGACTGTCGGACGGGCGGTTTCTGCAGTTGGCAGTTACCAGTCACAGGACCAGCGGCTCGTGGTGCATAGGGGGCTCAATGGCTCGACGGGCATCTGGGTCGTGACCCCACTCGAGCTTGCCGATGGCAGCCTTGTTGCAGTGATGCGCGGTTGGCTGCCCAATGGCGATGCGCCAGGACTCCAGCCGCCAGCAGGCCAAGTCAGCATTTCGGGAGTCCTGCAGGCTGACGAGTCCTTCTACAAGGGTGCGCCCACCACTCCTGGCGAGATTGCCGCCATATCTCAGCAGAGTTTGAACTGGGGCCCGCAGGCGCGATCCGGATTCATCGTTCTTGCATCGCAGGACCCAGCAACCCAACCGGCTCCCACACCTGTGCCGATCGCGCCACAGGCCACAGATGTGGCCTTTCCATTCCAGAACTTCTTCTACGCATTCCAGTGGTGGGTCTTCGCCTTGTTCGTCGTTGCGGTGTACTTGCGGTGGCTCTGGTTGGACGCTCAGTTGCTGAAGGAAGAATCAATGAGCCGTCCGCCTGCGCCAGCTGAGCCCTCGCTTGACTAGCCTGAGTTCCATGAACGGCATTCCCGGCGCAGCGCTGCGCTATCGCATCATGGCTTGGATAACCGGTGTTGTGCTGGCAACTGCATTCACGTGGATGGTGCTGCTGATTGTCATGTGGATGGTCGATGGGAACGCCCTCACGGATTTCTTCAGCTCCAATGAGCAGAAGCCCACGGCCTACGGAGTCCTGTGGATCGTCCACGGCTGGGCGTACTTCCTGTACCTGATCGCTGGCGTTGACCTTGCCTTCCGGCTCCGATACAGCATCGTGCGAACCGTGCTGATTCTGCTCGCCGGAACGGTTCCGTTCATGTCGTTCGTCGCTGAGCGATATGTGCACAAGGATCTGGCTCGGCGTGCCCTGCCCTCATCGGTCAGCTAGGAAGAGCCCAATCAATCGGCTTGCCACCTGATTGTTCAAGCAGGCTGTTGGCCCGACTGAATGGTCGCGAGCCGAAGAAGCCGCGCTCTGCAGACAAAGGGCTGGGATGCGCACTGGCAATAGTTGGGATGTCGGGCATGAGTGGCACGAGTGACTGCGCGTCACGGCCCCAAAGGATCGCCACCAATGGCTCCTCGCGGGCGACCAAGCCGCGGATCGCTGCCTCAGTGATGCGTTCCCAGCCCTTGCCTCGGTGACTTCCGGCCACACCCGCCTGAACGGTGAGCACTCGATTGAGCAGCAGCACCCCTTGTGTGCTCCACGGGCTGAGGTCACCGTTTCGTGGTCGAGGCACGCCGAGATCTGCCACGAGCTCCTTGAAGATATTTGCGAGGCTTCGGGGGAGTGGCTGCACTTCAGGAGCCACGCTGAAGGAGAGTCCTACGGGATGGCCCGGAGTCGGATACGGATCCTGACCCATGATCAACACGCGCACGGCCGGCAGTGGTT
>DNXA01000047.1 GCA_003506065.1 Actinomycetota bacterium | reverse complement strand
GACTACAACGACATCCTCAGCAATGAGCCACGTCAGCGTTCGATCATCTCTGAGGAACTCGCTGAGATCACGGAGAAGTTTGGCGATGATCGCCGCACGGACTTTGTCGCGTGGGATGGCGATGTCACTGACGAAGACCTCATTGCCGTTGAGGATGTCGTGCTCACGATTACTTCAGGCGGCTACGCCAAGCGAACCAAGGCTGAGCTCTACCGCGAGCAACGCCGTGGCGGCAAGGGAGTCAAGGGCGCAGCCCTTCGACAAGATGATGTGGTCGAGCACATGTTCGTCACCACCACTCATCATTGGCTCCTGTTCTTCACAAACAAGGGACGCGTCTACCGAGCGAAGGCCTACCAGCTTCCCGAGGCCGGACGTGATGCTCGAGGTCAGCACGTCGCCAATCTCCTGGCCTTCCAGCCTGATGAGACCATCGCGCAGGTGCTGGCCATTGCCGACTATCAGGCTGGCGAGCATCTGGTGCTGGCCACGCTCAAGGGCATGGTGAAGAAGACCAAGCTTTCCGACTACGACACCAATCGCACCGGTGGCATCATCGCGATCAATCTGGCCGACGATGATGAACTGATCTCTGCGCAGCTGGTGTCCGAGAACGACCACCTCATGCTGTTCTCCCGCAAGGGCATGTCCGCCCGCTTCGATGCCAAGGATGAGACCTTGAGGCCGATGGGTCGAGCGACCAGCGGTGTCATCGGGATGCGATTCCGTGGAGAGGATTCGCTCCTGGCGATGGATGTCGCGCGCGAGGGAGCATTTGTTGTCACGATCACTGATGGTGGCTACGCCAAGCGCACCGCCATCGACGAGTGGGCACCCAAGGGACGCGGCATCCTGGGCGTGCGTGCCATGCGATTGGTGGAGGAACGCGGCTCACTGGTCGGTGCCCTCGTCTGCGACGAAGCCGACCAGATCTTCGCCATTGCCTCCAATGGTGTTGTCATTCGCACCAGCGTGGATCAGGTTCGACCTTCAGGCCGCGACACCATGGGTGTGCGGCTGATGAACCTTGCAGAAGGCGATGCCATCGTCGCGGTTGCTCGTGGCCAGGAGGCCGACGACGCAGCTGATGAGGAGGTCATTGATCCGGATGCTGTGGCTGAGGATCTCGCGCCGGAGCCATCAACGGACCCCGCTGAACCAAGTGCCTAGCGCCCGGGCGCAGTGTCTGGGGTAGATCGGGTACTGTTTCACCCCGCGCCCACGAGCAATGCAGATTGCTCGCGGGTTCGGAACGGGCCTATAGCTCAGCTTGGTTAGAGCGCTTCCCTGATAAGGAAGAGGTCGATGGTTCAAGTCCATCTAGGCCCACGTGAAAAAACTATTAGTGCTCGGAATCATTGTCGGCGTCGGCTACTTCGCCTATAAGCAGTACTTGGCCAAGCAGGACGAGACCGATCTGTGGTCGGAGCCAACACAGGAACCTGATCTACGATAAGTAGTTCTCAGGGGGTTTAGCTCAGTTGGTAGAGCGCTGCCTTTGCAAGGCAGAAGTCAGGAGTTCGAGTCTCCTAACCTCCACTTTCCACGCGCGTTTGCCCGTGAACCCAGAGTTCACCGGCCGGTGGTGTGCTGCAAGTGCCCCAGCACCGAACTGTTCATCTGATGCCAATACAACGGTGATCTTCAACCCTGAACTCAACCGTGAGGACATCAATGATCCGTCGTACTGCAGTCGTGTGCCTGGCAACTGCCTCCATGGTCCTAACTCTTGGCCCGGCACTTGCTGTGACCCCAGGAGTGAGCGTCTACGTCTTTCCGACCGAAAGCCTGAAGGCCGCCTCCAATGCTGCGCTCCCCAACTCAGTCGCCAATGACCTCGGCATCAACATCGGCGGCATGGGTTCGGACCTGTACCGAGTGCCAGGCACGGTCAATGAGTACTGGGCGGTGACCGACCGAGGACCCAATAACGACAACACCCTTGCTGACGGAACTGCTGCAACAGGATTTCCAGTCCCGGACTTCTCACCGATGATCGTTCGATTCAAGATGAACGGCGCAACTCCGCAGATCTTGGAACGCATGGCAATCCAGTCATCAAAGGGAGTGGGAACCACCGGCCTGCCCAATGTTCCGGTCTTTGACGGACCGCCGTCGACAGTCACCGGTGGTGCGGGCAAGTACAACGTCAATGGTCTGGATGCAGAAGGCATCGTGCGAACCAAGTCAGGTGACTTCTGGTTGGTCGATGAATACGCACCCTCAGTGGTTCAGGTCGGTGCCGATGGCGTGATCAAGCGCAGACTCGTCCCCAAGGGCTGGACCGGGGTTGGAACCAGTTACCCCACGGTCGATTCACTCCCGGGCATCTTTCTCAAGCGCAAGGTCAATCGGGGATTTGAAGGAGTGGCGCTGACCCCGAGTGAGAAGTACTTGTACGTCGGACTGCAGAGTCCACTGCTGAATCCGACCAAGGCAATCGGTGATGCTTCCCAGCAGACGCGCATCCTGAAGTTGGATATTGAGTCAGGCGCCGTTGTAGGTGAGTGGGTGTACAAGTTCGATCAGGTCAACACCATCGACTCCTCGACCACCAAGGCAACTGAACTCAAGCTGTCTGCGATGGTCGCCCTGGACGACGACACCCTGCTGGTGCAGGAGCGCACCGACAATGCCTTCATCGTGACGCGAGTGAAGCTGGCCCCAGGCCAGTCGATCCTTGGCTCGGCCTACGACAATCCGAGCACCACGCCATCATTGGAAGCGTTGTCAGCGACCGACTCGACCCTGGCTTCGCTCACGCCTGCCAAGACGGTCATCTTCCGCAGCATTTCAGTGCCGGAGATGCCCAAGAAGGTGGAGGGCATGGTGGTGGAGAACGCCAACACCTTGGGGTTCATGAATGACAACGATTTCTCATTCAGCTACGACGCCAAGACCAACAAGGTTACGGCCGGGACCACCCCCACGCAGTTCCTGTACGTCACTCTGCCGCAGGCCCTGAGCGTGACGCCAGATAGCACCCTGAAGGCATTGAAGGCGGCAGTGAAGCCAGTTGCGAGTTCTAAGCCGAAGTCCTAAGAGCAACGCACCATGTCGGCAAGGCGGCCCCCCGGAATCTTGACCGGGGGGCTGCTGGGTTGAGCAGTGCCATGACAGGATGCAGTCATGACTTCCACGGCCACACTGCACACCAATAAGGGTGACATCCGCATCAATCTGTTCGACAACCATGCACCCAAGACCGTGAACAACTTCACGGGCTTGGCTGAGGGCTCAATCGAATGGACGAACCCCAAGACAGGTGAGAAATCCGCCACTGCGCTCTACGACGGAGTCATCTTCCACCGGGTCATCCCTGGGTTCATGATTCAAGGCGGAGATCCGCTCGGTACAGGCACAGGTGGTCCCGGCTACAAGTTCGCCGATGAGTTTCACCCTGAACTCAGTTTTGATCGTCCCTACCTGTTGGCCATGGCCAA
>DNXA01000088.1 GCA_003506065.1 Actinomycetota bacterium | reverse complement strand
AGGGCAATGTCATCCCAGGTGATTCGGGGGGTCCCCTGCTGGCGCCCGATGGCGCGGTACTGGGCATGGTGTTTGGCTCGGGCATCGGAGATGCGACAACCGGCTTCGTAATTGCGTCCAGTGAATTGAAGCCAGCAATCATCGCTGGTTCCACAGCCCAGGCGCCGGTCAGCACTGGCACCTGTGTGGTGCGTGAGTAAAGGTCGGGCTCGGCGAGTTCCTTGCTAGCGAAGAGTGTGCAGCCAATCCAACACGAGTGCGTTCAAGGCATCTGGCGCTTCCTCATGGGGAAAATGCCCGCTTGCAAGCTCCTGCCATTGGTAGGTGCCGGTGCACCAGGTATCGCTTCCCTTGCTCGTGCGCGCAAGGCACATCGGATCAGCAGCGCCTTGCAGATGCAGCACCGGGCAAGTGATCGGTTGCTTCATCGCCGCGAAGAAGCGACGACCATCGGCTCGCGGGATCGATCGGATCGCCCAACGGTGATACTCGATTGACGTGTGTGCCGTGGGCCAACGACTGAACGCAGCACGATAGATCTCGGATTGATCGTCCACCCACGAGTCATCAGCTGACCAAGTGCGCAGCAGTTGTTCGATGCGCGCACAGTCGTGCTTGGCCAGCCTGCGCTCTGGTCGCAGGGGCAGTTGGAATCCGATCGTGTACATCAATCGGCGCCACTGCCGATGCTTGAAGATGTTCGCGCGCAGCCTGCGTGGATGCGGCATGGCAATCGGCACGATGGCCTCAACGACCTCGGGGTGCAGTACTGCCATGGCCCAGGCCACCAGACCGCCCCACCCATGTCCGATGATCACCGCGCGCTCCTCGCCCAGACTGCGCGTCAGCCCAGCAATGTCCGCGGCCAGAGTGAACGGGTCATATCCATGGGGCGGGTGGTCAGAGCCCCCGTAGCCACGCAGATCCACGGCGATCGCTCGATAGCCGGCATCAGCGAGGGCGGTGATCTGGTTTCGCCAAGTCCACCAGAAGGTGGGAAAACCGTGAAGCAGGATGACTGCCGGTCCTTCGCCTTGTTCAACGACGTGAAAACGGGCCCCATTGGCTGACACATCGCGATGCTGCCAAGGTCCGGGCGCGTGAATGACGCGCTCAGCGAGCGCCACGGTCAGGAAGGTGTATCGGTTGGCGCGAAGGCCTCTTGAGTCTTCGTCAGCTCGCGCATCGCCAGCGTTGGGCCCTTGATCTTTCGTGCCTGCTGCCCTGCAAGCAATGCCGTGATCACCGTGACCGTCAGCAGCAGCAGCGTGACAATGCCGAATGCGGCCCAGGTCTGCAGCCCAAGTTGCACCAGCACGTAGACCAGCGTGAACAGCAGGAACAGGAGCACCAGAGGGGCGCTGATGAGTGCGACCAGGCCGAGAATGGTGGCGCTGGTCATCGCGTCGCGGGAGACCTGCATCTCTGCTTGCGCGAGAGCAAGTTGGGCCTTGGCGAGGCGCTTGGCATCGCTCACGGTCTTGGTGACCAGATCCATGATGCTGGGCTGCGGACTGTCAGGCATGAGTTGAGGCTACCGGTCCGGGTCCTGTTGGACCATCGCAGTCGGTGAATCCTCCTCGGTGTCGGTCATCTCGGCCGCTGCGAGAGCTGCATGTGAGCGTCCCCGAAGCAGCAAAGCAAAGCCGGCGAGGACGGCGGCGAGGATCGATGCCACCAGAACCGCGAGCTTTGCCGAGTCAAGTGATCCCCCTTGGTAACTCAGCTCGGCGATCAACAGGGCAACGGTGAATCCGATGCCACCGATCAGCCCGACGGCGGCAACGTCCAGCCACCGAAGGGAGGCAGCGAGTGAGGCCTTGGTGAACCGGGCCACGCACCAGGCCGTCACCAGGATTCCGAGTGGCTTGCCCAGCACCAGCCCGGCGATGATGCCAATGGCGATGGGCGAGGTGATGGCTGTGATCACGCCAATGGAGCGCAGGTCCACCCCAGCTGCAACGAAGGCGAAGATCGGCACGCAGATGCCTGCGCTCAGAGGATGCAAGCGATGAGCAAGCCGATCCGCAGGGGAGGCGCTCTCGCCGGGGTCGATGCGGACGCGAGTCAGGAGTCCAAGTGCGACTCCGGCGACCGTGGCGTGAATCCCGCTCAGATGCATGAACTGCCACGCCAGCAGTGCGAGCGGAACGTAGAGGAAGGCAGAGCGGATGCGCTGGTGCTGCGCGAGCGCATACGCACCACAGCAGAGGATGGCCAGCGCGAGCCAGCCGAACTGGATGCTGTCGGTGTAGAAGATCGCAATCACGAGGATCGCACCTAGATCATCGACGACTGCAAGAGTCAACAGGAAGGCGCGAAGCGCGATCGGCAGATTGCGTCCCACGACAGCGAGCACTGCAAGTGCGAATGCGATATCGGTGGCCATGGGAATGCCCCACCCGCCAGGCATGCCATCCGGGGAAGCGAGATTGATGCCCGCAAAGATCAGCGCAGGCACGGCCATACCGCCGATGGCGGCGGCAATGGGCACTGCAGCCTTGTGCACATTGGAGAGTGAGCCGAGTACGAGTTCGTGCTTGAGTTCCAGGCCGATGACGAAGAAGAAGATTGCGAGCAGCCCGTCAGCAGCCCAGGCGTTCAGCGAGAGGTTCAGGTGCAGCGCCTCAGGTCCAAACTGGAACTGAACAAGCTCTGCATAGCTGTCGCCCCACGGCGAGTTCGCCCAGATCAATGCAATGGCAGCGGCGATGAGCAGTAGTACGCCGCCGACGGTTTCATCTCGGAGCCGTTCGGTGAGCCAACCTCGTTCGAGCAGCGACAGCTTGCTCGGAAATTCCTCCGGCAGTGAGGGAGTCAATCCTCGCTCTTCCCCTGCGCAAGCCCGGTTGAGATCAGATTCATGACCGTGGGGTCCGCGAGTGTTGTCGCATCGCCGAGATCACGATGCTCCGCGACATCACGCAGCAAGCGACGCATGATCTTTCCAGATCTGGTCTTCGGCAATTCAGCGACGATGAGAATCTGGCGCGGCTTTGCGATCGGTCCGATCTCATGAGCGACGTGATTGCGCAGTTCCTGCGCCAAGTCAGGACCGTCTTGCGCCCCGGCGCGCAGAATCACGAATGCGACGATGCCTTGACCTGTGCGTGCATCTTCCGCACCGACGACA
>DNXA01000229.1 GCA_003506065.1 Actinomycetota bacterium | reverse complement strand
GACCCCCAGTCAAGTGCGCTACCAAACTGCGCTACAGCCCGAGCACACCCCAACCAACGTGCGTTGGCCAAGTTGCGCGGTCGCTGAGTCTAGTGCGAGCAACGTTTCGCCCCGGAGGTACCCAACCGTGTTCGTCCAACTGCGAGACAATCCTCAGATGGGGTCCCGCTGATGACCAGCAGCGCTGCAGAGCCGTTTTCGGCTGGCAATTTTCAGACCTGGTTAGGCCAGATCACACTTGCCATTTCAGAAGGCGCAGATTCCGACGTTCCCTGCGGATCATGCAGTGCTTGTTGCCGCTCATCGCAATTCATCCTCGTTGCTGACACCGATGTGGCAGCACGCTCCGTGATCCCGGCGGAGCTACTCTTCGCAGCTCCTGGCCTGCCAGCGGGCAATCACGTCATGGGCTTCGACGCGCAGGGACACTGCCCGATGTTTGGCGATCAGGGTTGCTCGATCTATGACTCTCGCCCGCAGGCTTGCCGCACGTATGACTGCCGGATCTTTGCTGCAACTGGCATCGACGTTGCTGTTGATGGTCACACCGAGATCGCTGCGCGTGTTGATCAATGGCAGTTCGAACTTGGTGCCGAGGGCGACGTTGCGCTGGCGGCTGTGCGCGCGGCCGCCGATTACGTCACCGCAAATGCGCAAACTCTGGGACTGGAATACAGCGCCACTGCTCGCGCTCTTGCAGCAATCCAGATGACGACCCAGCCGTAGCTGCTACTTGCGCACTCGCTTCTCGCGCACGCGCATCAGGATGCGAATCGGCGTGCCTTCGAACCCATATTCCTCGCGCAGACGCCTCTCGATGAACCTTCGATAGCCCGCCTCGAGGAATCCGGTGGTGAACAGGGCGAAGGTGGGCGGGCTGACCGATACCTGCGCACCAAAGAGGATGCGTGGCTGCTTTCCACCGCGGATCGGGTGGGGGTTGGACTGCACGATGGCTCCGAGGAACTGGTTGAGTCGCCCTGTTGGCACACGTGTTTCCCAGCCAGTGATGGCTGCTTCGAGCGCAACCTCAAGCCTTTCGATGTGACGTCCGGTCTTGGCCGAGACATTCACATGGGGGGCCCAGGGCACCTGCACCAGATCGCGATCGATCTCGCGCTCCAGGTAGTGACGGCGCTCTTCGTCGGTGAGATCCCACTTGTTGTAAGCAATGACGATGGCTCGTCCGGCCTCTTCAGCCATCGCAATGATGCGAACGTCCTGCTCACTGATGGGTTCGGATGAATCGATCAGGACCAGAGCAACTTCGGCGCGATCAAGTGCCGCTTGAGTTCTGAGGGTGGCGTAGTACTCATGGCCACTTGTTTCCTTGGCCCTGCGGCGGATGCCAGCAGTGTCAACGAACCACCACCACTTCTCTTTCAGCCTGACGAGTTCATCGACTGGGTCAACGGTGGTGCCAGCAACATCGTCGACAACCACGCGATCCGAACCGGCCATTGCATTGAGCAGCGACGACTTGCCGACATTGGGCTTGCCTAGGAGGGCAACACGTCGTGGGCCGGCGCTGCGCATGCGACCCTGGCCTTCGGCGGGCAGGATGTTGACGATCGCGTCGAGCAGATCGCCTGCGCCACGACCATGCTGAGCTGAGACAGGGATTGGCTCACCGAGTCCGAGCGACCAGAGTGCAGCGGCTTCGTTCTCGAGGATGGCATCGTCGGCCTTGTTCGCAACGAGCAGCACTGGCTTGCCTGATCGCCTGAGCACTTCCACGACCGCTTCATCGGTGTCAGTGGCACCGACGGTGGCATCGACAACGAAGGCCACGGCATCGGCGTCATTGATCGCTCGTTCGGCTTGCTGCGCGATTTGGGCGGCCATGCCCTTGACCTTGCGATCCCAGCCGCCAGTGTCGATAAGGATGAAGCGCTTGCCATTCCACTCGGCTTCATAGGTGACGCGGTCGCGCGTGACACCGGGGATGTCCTCGACAACTGCTTCACGTCTTCCGATGATGCGGTTGACCAGGGTTGACTTGCCAACGTTTGGTCGACCCACGACTGCCAGAACGGGCCAGCCGTCTTGGCTGGTCTTGTCGGTCAGATCCGCCAGGTCATCGTCGAATTCACCGAACTCGGCGCGCGCAGCCTGCAGGGCGCGCTCGAGGGCAGCGAGATCCTCGCCTTCCTCAAGTTCAGCGTCTTGATTGTCTTCGAGAACGAGATTTTCGTCGTCTCCATCGATTGCAACCCAGGAGTCGCTCATCCTTCACTCACTCTCGTTTTAGGCCTGCGCATCCGCGCGAGCCTGACGCACCTGCTCAGCAACCTCTTGGACGGTTGCGAGCGCACATGGATCGCCTTGGACTGCAATCTGGATAGGTGCTTCGAACACGATACTGATACGTGACCCCGGCCTTGGCGGGTCGGTCCGCACTCGGCCTCCAGCGCCGGTGATGCGCACCGGCACAATTGTCGCCCCGCTGGCTGCCACGAGGTAGCCCAACGGCGGCTGTTCCCCCACGAAAGCCACTGTTCCGCCGGCATTCAGCACGGCAATGGCCTGCTCGGCTGCGCCGAATCCGAAGCCATCCAGGGCGATGTCTCCGGCGAGAATCTGGGATCCACCGAGAAACACCTCGTTGAGGGCGCCGGAGACGATCAGCTGGACCGGGCGAGGAGACACGGCCTTCAGGGCTGGGCCCGAGAGCAGTTCATCGCCTTCGATGTGGAAGATGACGGGGCCTGCGCTGGGCACACTGTCCTGGCCGGAGATGTGGAGGCGATAGATGAATTTCAGCGCGGAGCCAGTCAGCTTGCCCAGCACTCCATTGCCTGCTTCCTTGCTCATTGCGCTGCCGCCTTTGCATAGGCAACAACCTTGGAGATGACCTGATCAAGGGTCAGGTTGCTGGTGTCGAGCTCGATTGCATCCTCTGCCTTGGTCAGCGGAGAGGTCTGGCGCGAGGAGTCCAGCTGATCGCGCTTGGCCAGTGCTGCCTCGGTCGCCTGCACCACTTCGACTGCAACGGCTCCCCCGTCTGCCTGCTCCTTCGCGCGTCGCTGAGCGCGCACCTCGGGATCGGCAGTAAGGAAGATCTTGAGGTGGGCATTGGGCAGCACAACGGTGGTGATGTCGCGACCCTCGACGACTATGCCGGTGCCCGAGCGCATTGCTGTTTGGGCAGCATCGCGCTGCTTCTGGACAAGGATCTGGCGCACTCTCGGCACGGCACTCACCGCACTCACGGCGGCGGTGATCCGGTCTTCACGAATCGCATCGGCCACGTCGGTGCCATCGACTTCGATGGTGGGCTGCTCCGGATTCGAGCCACTGGCGATGTCCGGCTTCTTGGCGAAGTCCGCGACAGCTTCAGCATCGTTGGGGTCAAGCCCTGCCTCAAGCACCGCCCAGGTCATCGCGCGGTACATCGCACCGGTGTCCAGGTAGTTCCAGCTCAGCCGAGCAGCCGTGCCGCGGCAGACGCTCGACTTGCCCGAGCCCGCAGGGCCATCAACGGCAACGACAAGCGGACGGATGTCATTGGTCATGAATCGACTCCGCGCACATCGAAGCCGCGCTGCACCAGCGCTTCGACCAGTGGATCCGCCGCCTCAGGCTTCACTGCCAATTCCACGCGGCCGCTGGGGCGACCGAGCACATGCTCGATGCGGACGTCTTCAAGGTTGATACCCGCTTCACCGGCAGCGATGAACAGTCGCGCAAGCTCGCCTGGCTCATCGGCAACCATCACGGCAACTTCACGGTAGGGAGAGTCAGGATTGCCATGCTTGCCCGGGATGCGCATGCGGCCTTTCGCACCCGCGCGCAAGGTCGCATCGATGGCCTCTTGATGGTCGCGATCACCCGCTGCAAGTTCCTGCAGGGCGTGGAGCACCTCCTGCAGTTCGAACACCACGCCGCTCAGCACTTCGGAGACGGGTCCAGCGTTCTCACTGAGGATGTCCAGCCACAGATCACTGTCTGAGGAAGCGATACGCGTCATATCGCGAAGCCCTTGGCCGGCCACAGCAATATGCATTTCCTTCGCCGGCAGGAGTTGCGCAGCGAGAGCGCTGGACACCACCTGCGGGGCATGGGACACCAGAGCAACGGCAACATCGTGCTCGCTGGCAGCCATCTCAACGGACAGCGCACCGCAGGTGGCCACGAGCAATTGAGCGCGCTGCACATGCTCGGTGGCAGTCTCCAGGGTTGGTGTCAGGATCCAGAGGCGATCGTCAAACAGATCGGCACGCGCACCGGCCGCACCGGAGACTTCACGGCCTGCCATCGGGTGACCGCCGACCAGTCTGGATGAATCTGCGCCGGCGAACAGTGCCTGCCGAAGGATGCCGGATTTCACTGAAGTGACGTCCGTGATCGTGGCGTCGGGAAATTCCTTGCTGGCAGCCGCGAGCACCTGCGGGGCTGCTCGCGGAGGCACTGCAACCACTACGACATCGGGGGCCCGGCCGTTGAGCTCGGTGCCAGCGGCCATCTGCATGGCCGTCTGAAGCTGATGGGAATCCTGATCTCGCAAGAACACCTGCACGCCGGCACGAACAAGGGCCAGCGCAATGGAGGTGCCGATCAGACCTGTGCCGATGACCAGCACCGGCCCGAGCGCAGCAGTCGGTGTGGCCTGGGTCATGACTGTGTGTCCGGTCGAAGCGCCTCTGCTCCACGCAGATACACGTGAGCGATCTCGCTGCGCGGTCGATCAGTGTCGACGTGGAGCATTACACGAACGACTCGTTCGAGCGCCCCTTGCACGTCGATCTCCTGGGCGCACATCAACGGAACATCGGTGAAGCCAACTTCGCGCGCGGCCTTGGCCGGGAAGGCGCAGTGGAGATCGGGAGTATTGGTGAACAGCACACTGATGACATCGTCAGGAGTGATCGCATTGCGTTCCAAGATGGCCTCGAGCAGTTCGCCGACTGCCTCCCGCATCTCGTCAGCATCATCCTGCTGCAAGCACACGGCTCCCCTGATTGCGCGCATCAGCAAAGCCTACAGACCAACAGCCGTGTAGAGCGCGCGTAAGTCAGGACCGGTCAACTCGCGCATCTGGCCGGCTTTGAGGTTGCCAAGATGCAGCGGGCCGATGCGCGTGCGCACCAGTTCGATGGCGGGGTGGCCGACTTCGTCCAGGAGCCTGCGGACGATCCGGTTGCGACCTTCGTGGATGACCAGTTCGAGCATCGATCGATCATTGGCCTGCTGCACAATGCGAACCGAATCGACCTTCATCGGGCCGTCATCAAGTTCGACTCCTTCGCGCAGCCTGCGCAGGGTCTGCGTGCTGACCTGCCCAGTCACAGTGGCGAGGTAGGTCTTGTCGACTCCATGAGCCGGATGCACGACTCGGTTGGCGAGCTCACCGTCATTGGTCAGCAGCAGTAGGCCNNGTGGAGATGACGCCACTTGGCTTGTTCAGCAGCAGCACCACATTGCCCGGTGCCGTCGGTACTCGCTGACCGTTGACATGCACGACAGCAGTCATCGGATCGATGCGCATCCCCTGCTCGACGACGAGCTCGCCGTTGACCTTGACGCGACCTTTGGCGATCAGCTCCTCGCACTTGCGGCGGCTGCCTATGCCCGCCTGCGCAAGGACCTTCTGCAGGCGGATCTCTGTTTCACTCGACTCAGTCACCCGTTGCCACAGAATCCAGGACCTCTTCAAGATCGGCAAGATCGGGAAGATGTTCGGCCAGCGGTGGCAGGTCGGCCAGAGAGGCGATGCCCAAGCGCTCCAGGAAAGTAGAAGTCGTGCGGTAGAGGATGGCTGAGGATTCATCCTCATGCCCGGCCTCTTCAATGAGTCCACGCGTCACAAGAGTGCGAATGACTCCGTCGACATTGACTCCTCGAACCGCGCTCACGCGTCCACGAGTCACGGGCTGCCGATAGGCAATGACGGCCAAGGTCTCCAGCGAGGCTTGGGTCAGCCGAGCCTGCTGACCGTCGAGCACATATCGCTCAACGAGCGGCGAGCACTCACTTCGCGTGTAGTAGCGCCAGCCGCCGGCAACCTCGCGCAGGTCAAATCCACGCACGGATTGGTCGTACTCCGCCGCCAGCGCCCGCACGGTCTCCTCGACTTCGGCTGTCGGCTGACGAGTGGCCTGAGCCAACGAGAGCACCGACATCGGCTCATCGGCAAGCAGTAGCAATGCTTCGATCGCGGCAGACAGGCTGGGAGCACCCAGACTGTCGGAATCCTCGAGCTCCTCGAATGGCTCGATCTCCTCTTGCACGCCCTGGTCAGTCATCGACCAACTCCTTCATTTCCACTTCATTCTCATCGGTCACAGGTACCTGGTCGATCTCACGCTCGACATCGAACTCGTCGGCGACGCTGATCTCGCCTTCATCCGAGCCCGTCCACCGCACGGTGAGATCGCCCAAGGGAGTGATCTGCTCGAAGGCGACCACACCTTCGCGGTAGAGCTCAAGCAGCGCAAGGAATCTGCCAACCACCAGCAGGGTCGTATCGCAGTCGGCAATCAGCGCGCGGAAGGTGCTCGTGCGTTGGCGGCGAAGTCGATCAACCAGGATGCCAGCCTGCTCGCGCACATTGACTCGCTGCACATGCGCATGGGACATCGAGACTTCCTCGATGGGCTTGGGAGCCAATGCCCGAGCTGCAAGCGTGGCGAACTGGTCTGGCCCAAGGCCCAAGAGCACTTCAGGCAGCAGCGCCGCGAACTGCGGCTCCAGGCCAACAGTGCGCGGGAAGCGTCGGTTGGCCGTGGCCATGCTCTCGGCAAAGAGAGTCGAGACCTCCTTGTACGCGCGGTACTGCAGCAAGCGGGCGAACAGCAGATCGCGCGCTTCGAACAGCGCGAGATCCTCTTCGTCCTCAACCTCGCCCGAAGGCAGCAGGCGAGCCGCCTTGAGATCAAGCAGGGTCGCCGCGACCACCAGAAAACTGCTGGCTTCGTCAAGATCCCAGGTCTTGCCCTGTCCGCGGATGTACCCGATGAACTCATCGGTGACCAAGTGCAGCGCAAGATCAGTGACCTCAAGCTTGTGCTTGGAGATCAGCGAGAGCAGCAGATCGAA
>DNXA01000077.1 GCA_003506065.1 Actinomycetota bacterium | reverse complement strand
GCCCCGATCATCGGACCCAGAACTCTGGCGCAATTGGACGGTTCCCTGCGTTCCTTGGACATCACACTGGATGCCGATGCCATGAAGGAACTCGACTTGATGTTCCCCGGCCCAGGTGGCACCGCACCAGAGGCCTACGCCTGGTAGGCCCCAGCGATTGGCTGCGTATCAGGAATACGAAGGGCGTGAAGCCCCCGCACACAAACTTGTAAGCCGTCTGCGGGGGCTCGCACTTGGAAACAGCGATACCGATATCTGTGGTTCAGTTCGCCGATCACAGTCTAGACGCCAGACCCAGATTCGAACTTGCGGCAAGTTTGCACCTGCAAAATCAATTGTGCACAACAGAATTCCTCTATTCTGACGGCTGCCCGCAAGAATCTCCGTCTGAATGGATGACGATGCCCGACGAAAGAGTTGATCACTACCGAGTTCACTGCGTAGTTCCCGCGAGTGCACAAGCAGTGTTCGCAGTGCTGGCCGATCCCACCCGTCACCGCGAGTTCGATGGTGCCGACATGGTGCGCGATGCGCTTGATCCCGAGCCGCTGACTGCCGAGGGTCAGATCTTCCGGATGAATATGCAGCACGGCAGTGTGGGTGATTACACGATCGAGAATCACGTGCTCATCGTGAAGCCCAATGAAGAGATCTCCTGGATGCCATCGGCTGGCGGCCGCACTCCCACGGGCTATTGGTGGGGATACGACATCCGAGCGATCGATGACCGCTCTTGTGAGGTCGGACTGAACTACGACTGGTCAGCTGTCACCAATCCCAAGATGCGTGCGCGCTTTGGCCATTCAAATCAGGCAAACATGCAGGAAAGCCTGACCCAACTGCAGGGCTTATTCGCCCAGTAGATCAGGCCAGAGTCGTGGCGGTGTTGACCATCAGCTGCTCGATGCCTGAGGCCACGGCCGCATCCAGATCAACATCGGGGATGAAGCCACCGATGGCCAGCGCGGCGATGCCCTGCAACTGCGCCCACACCGCACGGGCCAGTTGGCCAGAGGAGACCGCGAGTTCGCCTCTGCGCCGAGCCACCACGAGCAGGTCGATCGAGCTTGGGCCCACGGCATTGGGCGGCGGCGGCGGGCGGCGGCCTGAAGTCTTGTAGGCGAACATCAATTCGATGAGCGCGGGATTGTCGATCGCGAACCGCACATACCTGATCCCGCGAGCAATCAGGTGCGCCTGCAGATCCTGGCCATCGACGGTCAGGTCGGCCGCCCGCATTTCCTCATCGACCCGGCTCCAGCCCAGCTCGGCAACCGCATCCAGGAGCTCCTGCTTGTCGGCGAAATGCCGTCGCGGGGCCGCGTGGCTGACGCCTAGCTCACGTGCCAGCCCACGCAGGGAGATATCAGCAGCTCCACCTTGGCGCAGGGATTGCTCAGCAGCATCCAGCAGCGCGCTGCGCAGATCGCCGTGGTGATACGGCGTAGGGGCGCTGGACACCCGCCCACTGTACCGGCGTGTCGAGCAGGTTGACTGTGATGTTGACACCGACTACTTTCGAGTCACCATAGCTGAAGGACTTCGATGAGAGCTTTCCTCCTGAGTGAGCGTGGCGCCACTCCCAGCGTCGTGGACCTGCCCACTCCAACTCCCCAAGAAGCGGGCCAGATTCTTGTCACCGTCGTTGCCGCTGGACTCAATCCCGTTGACACCTTGCTAGCGGTTGCTGCCAATGACCGTGGTCCGCACCCACGAGTGCTCGGCCTTGAAGGGGTGGTCTCGTTGAGGGATCGCGTTTTCTACGTCGAGCGCGCAGTCCTGCCGAACGGGACGCTGGCCGAGTGGACCATCGTCAAGGAATCCGACCTCATCGCCTTGCCTGACGATTTGGATCCGACTTCTGCAGTTCCACTAGGCATCGCAGGGCTTGCCGGTTGGGTGCCGATGGAAACAGTCGTTGCAGTCAAGAAGGGCGAGACCGTGATCGTGCTCGGCGCCACTGGTGCCGTTGGTCAGGCCGCAGTCAAAGCCGCCAGTTACCTCGGAGCCGGACGCGTGGTTGCCGTTGGACGAAATGAAGCGCTGCTCAAGAGGCTCCTGACCCGCGGAGCCGATGCGTATGTCGTCCTTGACGGTCAAAACGATGCAAGTGCGATCAAGGACGCCGTCAATGGTGGCGCCGATGTCATCTTCGATGCGATCTATGGAGAGCCGTTTGCTGCAGCGTTGCGCAGTGCCAAGGATGGTGCTCGCACTGTCACTGTCGGAGGCATGGCTGGCGGCCTTTCGCCACTTCCCTCGCGCTTACTCATCGGCAAGTCCTTTCACGGCTACTCCAACATGACCGCACCCAGTGCAGGTCAAAGCCAAGGCCTTCCAGACGATGGCCAGGCTGACAGCAGCAGGCGAGTTCCTCATCGAGCATGAGGTGGTCGCCTTCGACGACATTGACGCCCAATGGCAACGACAGGTCAATGGCCCAGGAGTGAAACTGGTCGTCACGATCTAGCGAGCTTCAGCACCGTCGCGCTCTGCAGTCCACAGCCTTCAATCCTTCGCACGGTTCACCAACAATGAGAGGTACCACCACATGACCACACGTGCACTTGGCGCCACTGGCGTTCACGTCTCGCAGCTCTGCCTGGGCGCAATGATGTTCGGCCGTTGGGGTGAGCCTGATCACGACACTTGCGTGTCGATCATCCACAAGGCCCTGGACAGCGGCATCAACTTCATCGACACCGCTGACATGTACTCCTTCGGCGAATCAGAGACGATCATCGGCAAGGCGCTCGTCGGCAAGCGCGATGACGTCGTGCTGGCCACGAAGTTCCACAACCCCATGCACCGCACCGATCTCCTGCAGCGCGGCAATTCCCGTCGGTGGATCATCAAGGAGGTCGAGGCATCACTCAAGCGCCTGCAGACTGACTGGATCGATCTCTACCAGGTGCACCGTCCAGAGCCGGGCACTGATTTCGAGGAGACCCTGCGCGCCCTCGATGATCTCGTGCACCAAGGCAAGATCCGCTACATCGGCACGTCCACGTATCCGGCGACCGAGATCGTCGAGGGCCAGTGGCTGGCCGATCGCAAGAACCTCAACCGGGTGGTGGCCGAGCAGCCGCCGTACTCCATCTTCGTGCGCGGCATCGAGAAGGACGTCCTGCCAACGGCGCAGAAGTACGGCATGGGCACGCTGACCTGGAGCCCGCTTGCCAGTGGCTGGCTCAGTGGTCGCTACAAGCTGGAGGGCTCCGCCGACTCCACCAGCCCAGGCATTCGCAAATCAACAGGTGCTCTTGATCCTTCGCTGCCAGAGAACCGAGCAAAGCTTGTTGCAGCCGACGCCCTCGGCAAGCTCGCTGCTGAAGCCGGCCTCACCTTGCCGCAGTTGGCCATTGCCTTTGTGCTCGAGCACCCAGGAGTGACCTCGGCCATCATCGGTCCGCGCACGATGGAGCAGCTCGTGACCCAACTCGGTGCAGATGAGCTTCAGCTGAGCCAGGAGGTGCTCGATCGTATTGACGAGATCGTGGCTCCAGGCACAATCCTTGACGGCATGGACTCAGGCTGGGCTCTGCCGGCAATGACCCCAGCCGGCCGTCGTCGCAGCCTGGCCTAGACCAACAAAGCGAAGGAGCAGTACATGCAGCAACGCATCCTGGGCACTCAAGGCCTGAAGGCCAATGCCATTGGGCTGGGCACCATGGGCATGACCATGGCCTACGGACCATCTGACGAAGCCGAGAGCATCGCCACGATCCACCGCGCCTTCGAGCTCGGCGTGGATTTCTATGACACTGCCGAGCTCTATGGCCGTGGCACCGGATCAAACGAGATCCTGCTCGGTAAGGCCGTCGCTGGATTTCGCGATCAGGTGGTGCTGTGCACGAAGTTCGGCTTCAACTTCGTTGACGGGCAGGTGCGCGGGGTCAATTCACGCCCCGAGAACATCCGTACCGTCGCCGAGAACAGCCTGCGCTACCTCAACACCGACTACATCGATGTGCTCTACCAACACCGGGTCGACCCCGATGTGCCAATTGAGGAAGTCGCCGGAGCGGTGAAGGAACTCATCGATGCTGGCAAGGTTCGATACTTCGGCCTCAGCGAGGCCGGACCGCAGACCATCAAGCGGGCGCACGCAGTGCAACCCGTGTCGGTTCTGCAGACGGAGTACTCCGTGTTCGAACGCGATGTCCAGGCAGTGGTGCTGCCGATGACTCGTGAATTGGGCATCGGCTTTGTGCCCTACTCCCCACTTGGCCGTGGCTTTCTCACGGCTGATGTCAGGCCAGCGGATCAATATGCCGAAGACGACATGCGTCGGCACGATCCTCGCTGGAAGGGCGAGAACTTCGACAAGAACATGCAAGCGGTCACTGAGTTGAAGGACCTTGCTGCCAGCAAGGGCTGCACTGTTGCGCAACTCGCAATCGCCTGGCTGCTCGCCCAAGGTGATGACATCGTTCCGATCCCTGGGACCAAGAGTCCCAAGCGGCTTGAGGAGAACGTTGGCGCCGCCGATGTCGAACTCAGCACAGCAGATCTCACCAGGATTCTGGAGATCCTGCCCAATGGCTCATTCGGCGATCGCTATGCCGGCGGTCGCGTTCCCGTCTGGGAGTGAGGAGAACCAGGCAGTTTCACGATTCCCGTTGACGATGCTCACGAGCCTGCTTAGGTTATCGAGACATTCACGGTAGCGCCCGATTCCACCACCTGCGGGCAATTGAAACGGAGTATCGATGAGCGGCATGCTTGATGGCTTTCGCGTTCTTGACCTCACCATGTGGGCCTTCTGCCCGTCGGCAGCACGGGTGCTTGCTGAATGGGGTGCCGATGTCATTCACATTGAGAATCCGAACTCCCCTGATCCGATGCGTCTGTTTGCCGGCGGCACCCTTGAACCAGGCGGTGCAGCGTGGATGTTCAAGCACTACAACCGCGGCAAGCGCTCACTCGCGCTGAACCTGGCCACCGACGAGGGTCGCGAAACCCTGTATGAGTTGGTGAAGAACTCCGATGTCTTCCTGACCAGCTTCCTGCCAAAGACGCGCAAGAAGCTCGGATTCGATGTCGATGATCTGAAGAAGATCAACCCGAAGTTGATTTACGCAAAGGGCACCGGAGCTGGACCACTGGGCCCGGAGAACATGCGCGGTGGATACGACGCGGCCAGCTGGTGGTCACGTGGCTCACTGAGCCAGGCAGCCATGCAGGTCACCAACACCACCAACCCTCCGGGCATGGTCGGTCATGGTGATGGCATGTCAGGCCTCGTGCTCGCCGGTGGCATCTGCGCCGCACTGCTCAAGCGTGAGCGCACGGGTGAAGCGCCAGTCGTGGACTCCTCACTCATGGGAACTGCCGCATGGTTCAACGCCCCCGCAATCATCAGCGCTGGCTTCACTGAGGGCCCTGCCATGTTCGGCCAGTTCATTGACCGCAGCTTCAGCCAGTGGTCGGGCACCAACTACAAGACCAGCGATGGCCGGTTCATCTACATGTCATTCCTGGGCGATCATCAAGATGAGTTTGAAGATCTGTGCCGCCTGCTCAAGCATGAGGAACTCATCACTGACGCACGCTTTGACTCAACGATGAACCGCATGCAGAACTCCGGTGCGTTGATGGCCATCATGGATGAGATCTTCGCGACCAAGACCTTGTCTGAGTGGAAGGTCATCATGCTGCCGTCCAAGGGAGTCTGGGCTCCAGTGCAGAACGCAGCCGAGATGTACGAAGACCCGCAGGCCCAAGCCAATGGCATGGTTCGGGTGCCCACAGATGAGCCCGGCACGCCAGCGGTGGTCATGCCACCGGTGATGTTCGATGAGGACGCCGGTCCCGGCAGGCCAGCACCGGACTTCGGCGCTGACACTGATGACATCCTTCGGGACATCGTCGGGCTGGATGCAGCACGCATTGCGGAACTGCGAGCATCGCGGATCGTTGCCTGACCTTCGGCAATAAACCGGAATAGCGAGGAAGTTATTCTGGTTTATTGCTACTAAACCGGAATAACTGTACCGTTCTTCCATGTTGTCCTGGCCGAGAGCCCGAACTGAAACCCGCTCCTGGCATCAGACTGTTCGCGGTGGCGTGCGCGAGGATCGCCTGCTCCGCGAGGTCATCACGACGATTCCCGAATTTCTCGGCCAGCGGACTCTGGCCTTGCCGGCCGAACTCGCCGCACGCATTGACGAGAACACGCGCACCATCTCGGCACTGGACGCCTCGCATGGGCAAACCTTGGCAGCGCTCGGCGGATTGCTGCTCCGCACCGAATCGGTGGCCTCCTCGAAGATCGAACAGATCGTGGCGTCCATGGACGACTTTGCGCGTGCAATGCACGGCAGCAAGGCCAATTCCTCAGCCGTGGCAATGGTCGACGCGACGAGGGCAACGCGCGAACTGATGGACGCAGTCACCACACGTGGAGCCATTGCGAGTTCGGATCTTCTTCGCGCTCATGCAACATTGATGAGCTCTGATCCCGCAGAGCTGCCACATGCAGGCCACCTGCGCACGATGCAGAACTGGGTGGGCGGAAGCGACTACTCGCCACGCGAGGCTTTGCTGGTACCCCCACCACCTGAACTTGTTCCTGAGCTGATGGAAGACATCGTGCAGTTCGCCAACCGGAAAGACCTCCCGAGTCTGCTACAGGCGGCCATCGCTCATGCTCAATTCGAAACTGTCCACCCATTCACCGATGGCAATGGGCGTATCGGGCGGGCACTTGTCAACGCGATCTTGCGTGTGCGCGGAACCACGAGTCTGATAGTTGTGCCGCTCGCATCGGCATTGGTCGCTCAAAGAGATGCGTACTTCGAGGCGCTCAATAGTTACCGTGCAGGTGATGTGGAGCCATTGCTGAACGACTTCGTCACTGCCTCCCAGATCGCCACCGAGGAATCGGCTCATACTGCCGCTCGTCTGGCGCTGATCCCTGAGCAATGGCGATCAGAGCTCGGACCAACGCGCAGGGACAGTGCCGCGCTACGCGTCCTGGACTTGCTCCTGGTCAATCCTGTGATCGCAGCTGTCGAGATCGAAGCAAACTTGAGTGTCTCAACGAGCACCGTGTACGCCTCAATGGAGCGCCTCCAAGCGGCGGGCATCATTCGGCCGCTCACCAATCGAACGCGCAATCAGATCTGGGGCGCTTCGGCACTGATTGACGAACTTGACGACCTCAGTCGACGCATCGAGACGCGGTCGGCCAAAGCTCAGCTCTAGCCTTGATCCATGTGCCGAAGCATCAAGACCCTTCGCCCGCCGTTCACTGAGGATGTCGGGCCGACCGACGTCGAAGCTGCAGCATTGCAATACGTGCGCAAGATCAGTGGATTTCGACAGCCGGCCTCTCACAACAAGGAAGCCTTCGACCAAGCCGTGGCCGCAGTGGCCCATGCAACTGCGCGCCTGCTCGATCAATTGGTGGTCAAGGGCTAATCGTGCAGTTCGTGCCGATTCGGCGCGCGCATTGATACAACCGACAGCATGAGGTCTCTTGGTGTTCACTCGATGGTCACCTCCCTGCGGCATCGTGGCTCCATGGCGACAGAAGTGACGATGCACGGAGCCGATCTCGAGCGAATCCTCCAGTTGTACACAACTCGATTGCACCATCACATCCGCGCCGCACTGACTCCACAAGAGGCTGCCGCCGTGCACGCCGAGTGCTGGAATTTCACCCTGAAGCACCCCCAGGCCAGCTCGGTCTTCTTGAGCCTGCCCGTCAATGAGGTGGTCTGGCTTCGCGATACCTGCCTGGCCGGCATTGCGGCCAATCACTACGGATACCCGGCTGACGCGGTCGTTGCCTTCGTGCATGGCATGGTTGCCTGAATTTCCGTGAGGGCAGCGCCTGCTCTGACGTCAATTCGGTCTGGGTGGTTACCAAGGGCGAGGCCTTGGCGTTACATTCATAGTTATGGAACAACTCGCCCCGAGTGGCACATGTCAGATCTGCACAATGAATCCCAAGCTCACCCACACAGCAGTCGAGCATGAGTTAGCCCTGCAGTTGAAGGGGCCGTTCTTGGATTATGTGAAGACAGACGCCTTCTCTGGCGGCGATCGCCCCATGACCTACGCCCAGGTGATCAAGCGCTTTGAGGTGGACACCACAGTTCGCCGGCTGGGACGCATTCTTGACGGAATGGAGCAGATTCTGGTCAACGATGGCTGGCCAAAGACCGCAGAAGCCGGAATCGCCGCGTATGTGGTCAATGCCACCGGCCAGCCGGGCGGGGATTGGGCCACCACCTGGAAGATGCGACCCGAGGATGCCCGCCGTCATGCTCGCGGCTACATGCGCCACCTGACCCTCGATCTTGATGTGGATCAGTAAGCAGACTCTCAACAAATCACGAGTGGTGCCTGACCGAGGTCGGGCACCCACTCGTGTTCAGTTCGCTGGTTTGACGCGCAGTTTGTCGATGCGAGCCTTGCTCGGCCACTTCACATCGGTGACCAAGCCAACACCCTCGAGCATCCGGATGATGCGCGCACTGCTGTCGAGCTGACCGCGCAGCACACCATGGCGGGCGCTGCTCGGGTCGGCGTGGTGATAGTTGTGGTAGTTCTCGCCGCAGCCCACAACAGCGATCCAGCCGATGTTGCCTGACTTGTCACGGCTGGCAAAGGGCTTCTTGCCGAAGATATGCGTGATCGAATTGATCGACCAGGTCATGTGGTGCACGAGAGCGACCCGCACCAGGCCGGCCCAGAAGAATGCGCGCAGCGCACCCCACCAGCCATCGAATGCGAAGCCGATGATGACCGGAACGGCAAAGGTGATGACGGCAATCAGCGGCCACAGGCGGCTGATGCGCACCAAGCTGCGGTCGGCAATCAGATCTGGTGCGTACTTGCTCGCATCGGTGCCGGAGTAGGTGAACAGCCAGCCCACATGCGCATGCAGGAATCCACGGATGAGGTGGCGGACGCCGGTGCCGTAGACCCAGGGCGAGTGTGGATCGCGGGGCTGGTCGGAGAATTGGTGGTGCTTGCGATGGTCCGCCACCCAGTCGACTACGCGGCCCTCGACTGCCACGCTTCCGGCGACTGCAAGAAAACTCCGCATGAAGGGGCCGGCCTTGAAGGCGTTGTGCGTGAAGAGACGGTGATAGCCGATCGTGATGCCGTGCACGCCGATGTAATAGAGCGCAACCATCATGATGATGTCGACTATCGACACCCAGCCGATGATGACTGCCAGCGGGATTGCACCGATCAGGGCGGCCAGTGGCACGGCCACGAAGACGGCCAGGATCGTGTTGGCAAGCCAACCCGGACGGTTCATGGGCTCAACTGGCGCGGCCGACGGTTCGGGCCGGGTTTCGATAGTGGTGGTCATACGAGATGACTGACAAGAGCGTTCGAAAGAAGCGTCATATTCTGCCTATAGGTTGACCTTCGTTCGCGTTCCGCTTCACCTATTGGCAAGTCCTTCTTCGAACTCTTTCAGTGTCGCATACAGTTCGTCGTCCAAATTGCGGCCCAGGGTGAACTTCACGTCGCATTTGCGTAACGGAAGCCTTTTCTTACCAGGCCTTTACCTAACCCGATCATGACGACCATCGCCGAACTCACGGCCTTCATATCGCGTGAAGCCGAGGGCGCGAAATCCGCACCCCCGGCTCCACAAGCAATTCCAGACGCTGACTAGTTATCACGCCCTAAACAAAGGACTACATCCCTACTCCGGCACCCGCTCGGTGATCTCACGCCCGAGCAGGGCCAACTCAGCATCAGCTGTGATGTTGGGAATCAGGTAGG
>DNXA01000217.1 GCA_003506065.1 Actinomycetota bacterium | reverse complement strand
GAGGGCGGAGAAGAAACTCAGATCCCGACGATGCCGAAGACCGCTGAGCCTGAGGACTGCACTCGACCAGACGGTGCTCACATCGCAGGCTTCGAGATCCGCATCCCTGAACAAGACGGCTTCTATCTCTATGCGCCGCGACTGTGGGCCAGGCCCGAGCCAGCACTCGGTGACGACAAGCGACTCAATGCCTGCGCACTCATCTACCTCTCCGATCTCCACAGCGGGATCCCGCAACTGACCGATCTGAAGGACGAGGATTTTCACACCAGCTTGGACCACGCCATCTGGCTGCACCGAGCGCCCAAGCTGGACGACTGGATCCTGATGGACCATCAAGGCGAATCACTTGCCGATGGACGTGGTTGGTATCGAGGACGCTTCTACGGGCACGATGGCACGCTTATGGCGAGCATGGCTCAGGAGATGCTGATCCGCCCAGCTAGCCGTCAACGACGATGAGTCCGAGTTCGGCGGCCACCGCTGATTGACGTCGGTCAAAACTGACAAAGTTGCTGCACCCGAACATGAGCGCGGTAGCCAAGTGAATGCTGTCCAGGGTGCGGATACCTGTCGCCTCAGCGATAGCTGCTGCGCGATCACATACTTCTGTGTCGATTGATGCGACCTCGAATTGTGCGAGATCCCGATTGAACTGCTCACGAGTCATTGAACTCTCCACTGCGCTTGCTATTCGGGCGATCGCTCGTCGGACCTCGATGCGGGTGATCATCGATGTCACCCGCGGCGAGTGCGTATTGACAAGCGCGATCGCCTTGGCGCTCTCAGCCTCCACGAGGTAGCGCTTCACCAGAGCGCTGCTGTCGAAGTAGGTCGTCACCGATCGTCTCGGTCATCTTGAAGAATCTGCAGTGTTGTTTGGCCTTCTGGCAACTTCGCCGTCGGAAAATAGGTGGCGAGCGGGCCACGATCTCGAGCTGGCGTGACCCGGCCTTCGTGAATTGCTCGAGCAAGCCCTTCAGGGAGTTCCTCATCCGCGGTGGCCGGAATCAATAAGGCCGTCGTGCGACCGCGATCAGTGACGCGAATCGTTTCGCCCTGGGAGGCGCGCTTCACGTAGTGGGAAAGATGCGCCTTGAGTTCTCTAATACCGACATCCATGTAACTACATTATGTGGTCACGATACTCAGCGCAACTAGACGCGCCCTTTCATTGGGCCTGCCAGCCCAGACGCGGATCGTGGCCTTTCCGGCCACCGCTACGCGGCAGGTGGCGGAGGCTGGTTGAGCTCATACACGCGCACAGCGTCGATCACCGGAACCCCAGAGACCAGCGCAAGCGCCGCATCCAGACTGTCCGCTTCGATGATGCAGTAGCCAGTGATCGGACTTGGATCCTCGTCCAGATCACGCGATCCAGTGACGGTGATTTCCGCACCCAGCCTGAAGTTGCTCCCGCCATCGACCAGAGCAGGGCCCAATGAGGTGAACCAGGTGCTCCAGGCATGCATCACATCGGGAGTTGGCATTTCAAAGCCGTAGTGCAGAACCATGAATCGACTCATCGGACTCCCTCGTTCGACCTATGCGGCGATGGTTCCAGACAACGCTGGATTCAGGCAACGCGAGAACTTGCACAGCACCAGCCACACATGACCAGCGCTCCGCTTCTCAGCCGACGAACTGAACTCAGGCGCGCTGCAATTGCTCGTCGGGCAACAGACCCAGTTCCCTTGCTTTGGTCACGGCTGCAGCTCGATCGGTGACGCGCAGATTCTTCATCACTCTTTGCAACTCCTGCCGAATCGTCGATGGGGAGTAGCCCAGGGTGCGCGTGATCCAGCCGACTGAACGACCTTCTTGGATGTACTTCAGGATGCAGATCTGACGGTCAGTCAGGTCGACTGATCGTTCCTCGACGAATTGGAAGTTCATGCGATGCAGCGCAGGTGCTTGGCTTCCGTGGGTCATCCACAGTCCTAGCAGCGCGCCGATGCCACTGAACACCGAGAAGTCGATGCTGGTCAGCGCGTAGTTCTCTGGAAGGAACACGCTGTAGCCGCCCACTGCGATGCCATTCATCACAATGGGTGCGCACAGCAGCATCTGATTGCCGTAGTTGCTGATGTACTCGCGCCATAGCGGTTCATCTGCAATGCGGATGGCCTCATATCGATGCAGCATCTCGTCGAAGGACAGCAGCTCGATTTCAAGACTGAAGAAGGCATCTGACAGGGGAGTGCGAAGCTCCAGCGGTGCGGTCTGGCATCGTGCCATCACGGTTTCTTCAAGCCCGCGACCCGCATGCAGCACAAGCCGGTAGGGCTCTTCGTAGCGATAGATATGGCAGGCGATGGCATTGAGATGGGCAAATGGTCCATGCAGCAGTGCATCAACGGTGGACTGCGCATCAGGACAATCCGACATAAAGCGCATCATTTGCGGCAGGCCGCGCAATCCATTTGCAGTGGTGGCCTGATCGATCACTCGAATCTCCAAACTCCAGCCAGATGTTGCCGACCGCGAGCCTGCTTCACCCCGGGTTGGCAGGATTCCAAACTGTAGGCCAACTCAAGGCGAAGCTCAATGGAATTTCGCTCATCGTTATCTGTCGTTATCTGACATGAAGTCACAGGCCTTTCGCGATGCGTACCCAATCCGCCCAAGCCGAGATTCGGTTCCAGAAGAGCTCGCGAGTGCTCGCAAAGTTGTGCATGTGCGCCATCCGCGGGCAAACGAAGAAGTCGACCGAGTTGGATGACAGGTAGCTGCGAATCTCTCCACGCGGGTCAGGGATGACGTCACGCTCCCCAACGGCCACGAGCACGGGTGAAGTGATGGCAGCAGCCTCGGCCTGAAATCCGCCAGGTGCCAAGGCGTACGCGATCATCCCCGGGCTGGTGGCCGAGGCCCAGGGGGGTGGATTGCCATGCCGGGCTGGGCTGTCTTCAATGTCTTCGCGGACGACATCAGGATCCATGTCGTCCCAGTGGAATGCCCAGGCCATGTCTTCATAGGCGTCGGGTGTGCCCATCATGACCGGAAGCTGCGCGAGCATGGCGGCGTTGGTCACCACGCCGGCATCCAAGGCATAGGCCCGCGGAATCCACGGCCCATGCAGCGGTGGACGCCCAGGGCGTGCGGGGACGACCGTCTGAAGTGCGCTGTAGCCCAGCACTGCGATGCCGTCATAGGCGTGAAAGCGCCCCTGTTGCGCGATCGTGTAGCAGCCACCGGCCGACTGCCCGATGCCAATGACCACCGCTTCTTCCACGGCCGGAAAGTCAGCAGCCAGCTCGCCCTTGGCCAGCAGCGCGAGGATCTGACCCTCGGCTTCATGCGCGGCCGAAGTGACCTGCGCAGATCCGTAGTCCATGAAGTGCTCAGGAACAGAGGTGCTGTCACCCACGCCCAGCGGATCCAATGCGATGAAGATCCAGCCTCGCGATGCGTGCCATTGCGCTTGAGAACTGCCTCTGCCCGGGCCTGGGAGATCGATCGTGTAGTAGCCCCGCGCATACCCGCCGCCTGGCTTTGCGAAGCAGACAATCGGATTTGAGCCGAGGTCGGCAAGCTCCGGCAGAGTCACGGTTGCGGCAATCGCTATTGGTCGATTGAGGCCGACAGCATCGGTGACATCGAGCATCAATTCGACAGTGCGCATGGGGGCTCCTCAGTGTGGGGTTCAAGGCGATTGTCAGGTTCGCGGATGCTAGTTCTGAATATCTGGGCGAGTCTTCGTCTTGCTGAGACAGACGAACATGTTGCGACATGTCAACAACTGCGATCGAAGCCGATGCGGTTCGTCGTGCGCTCAACTAACTTCCGCGTGCTGAGGCCAATCGCCTGACAGTCAGAGCCACTCGAAGTCGCACTCATTTGGAGGACACGGACATGATATTGAAAACCCCAGACGGCAAGCGCCGCAATAGGACTGCTGTTGTCGTGAGCGCGCTCTCCGCTGCTATCGCCTTGTCCTTGGTCGGAGTCCAAGCGCAGGCTGCGGTTCCAGCAGCCAATGCAGCCGCCTGCGCTCCTCAGGACGGCATCGACAACTCGACGATCAAATTGGCATTCATCACTGATGGCTCGGGGGCGAATGCTGCGAGCTTCGCAGGCACCTACGAGGCAGCCAAGCTGCGCTTAAGTCAGGAGAATGCCAAGGGCGGTGTGTATGGCCGCAAGTTTGTGTTGACGAAGTACGACGGCCAATCAAACGCTGCAGTGCTCGCTGATCAGACGACCAAGGCCATCGTCAATGACAAGAACTTCGGAGTGCTTGATCAGATCAACATCGAGACAATGTTCCCAATCCTCAAGGCCCACAATGTCCCGGCAATTGGCATCGGCCTGCCTCCAACGGGTCGCGATACCAACGCCTTCTCTGCCGTTGGTGCCTCATCCAATGACTACACCGTCAACGCGACGGCCAAAAGGATGGCGGCCGCCGGCGCCAAGAATGTGGCAACGATCTCCTTCCCAGTGCCGGCAGCTGTTGCCGCGGCCAACGGTTTCAATGCGACTCTGCCAACCGTGGGCATGACCAATGTGCTGAAGATCAGCGATGCTCCATTCGCCGCCTATGACGCGACATCCACCGCGCTGCGGCTGAAGCAAGCTGGGGCCGACGGTGTCTACCTGGTGCTGTTGGTCGACGGAGGCATCTCGGTGATGCAGGCACTGAAGCAGCAGGGCATCAGCATGAAGGCGCCGTTGTTGCCTGGCCTGTCCGACCCTGATCTGATCGCCAAGGTTGGAAGCGCGCTCGATGGCATCATCGGCTCGACCTACGGCACGGTGCCACCTGGTGTGCCCGGACGCCCTGGCCTTCGGACCTTCACCAACGGCATGAAGGCAGCTGGGCTGAACCCCAACAATCCTTCATCGGCTTCAGCCTTTGTGTCAGCAGACACCTTCATTGAAGGCATGAAGCTGGCAGGTCGTTGCCCCACTCGCCAGGGCTTCATCGATGCCCTCCACAAGGCCAAGTCATTCTCTGGCGCGGGACTGCTGCCGGCACCGATCAGCTACCGACCAGCACTGACACCCAATGGCAATCCAGCGAAATGCTCATGGTTTGTGACCGTGCAGAACGGAAAGATGGTTCCAGACAAGGCGCCTGTGTGCGGGGACTACATGGATGTCAACACCGGCAAGATCGTTGCCGGATAGCCACCATCGAACTCTCTGCAACACACGGTGCGCCGGTCCAATATCCCTGGACCGGCGCACCGTGCGTTCAAGTGATTGTGGAGTGGACTGGTAGCAGACGCACATGCACCGTAACTATCAGTCTTCAGAGCTTGCGCAGCACCGTGACGACCTTGCCCATGATCTTGGCGTGATCGCCAAGGATCGGGGCATAGGCCGGGTTGTGCGGCATCAGCCACACATGGCCATCGCTGCGCTTGAGGGTCTTCACGGTTGCTTCGTCATCAAGCAGGGCGGCAACGATCTCGCCGTTCTCTGCGGTGTTCTGGGTTCGGACGACGACCCAATCGCCATCGCAGATTGCCGCATCGATCATCGAATCGCCAC
>DNXA01000006.1:1224-5250 GCA_003506065.1 Actinomycetota bacterium | reverse complement strand
GTGTCGCCAGACCAGCGGTAGGGAATCCACTCACGTTCGATCAGCACGGCAGGATCCTGGGAAGCCATGATCAATGGATCGGGTGGATTGATGAGTAAATCCACAAACGGAGTTCTCATTTGTCTAGCAAGGCAGCGGTATAGATCCATTCGCGTCACAGCACCAGACAGCAGGAGCTGCTTGCCAAGCATTCCGCCGGAACGAGCCTGAGCCTCCAGCGCCCTCTGAAGGTCGATCGCAGTGATCAGTCCGTCGGCGACGAGCATGTCCCCGATGAGTCGCGAAGGAGTGTGTCCAGGGTCGGCTGGGCCCGCAGGTGCCATCACTGCCTCCCTGAATCGATGCGCTTGAACGCTGTCATGGTGCCTGATGTGTACACAGCGGCAAATCGATTCCTGAACGATGGATTGTTCTTGAGTGCAGTCCAGACGCGATCATGCACGTTGTTGGTATCCGCAAGGACCCATGTCACCGAGGGTGACACATCAACGAGATTGTTCTCAAACGGCTGCCCGGTATAGAGGCCGACAACCTTGGACAGCGGCACGCGCAGTTGTATCAGGTTGAGGATCGACGTCTCGTCAATGAGGATGTCCCCCCCTTGGTAGTGATCGCCTACCCAACTGGCCACTGCAAGGCCGTTGCTGCCCACTCGCGTGCCAGCGGCTGGCCCGGACTGTGCGAAGCCCTCGCCGATGACCGCGATTCGCGCAACGGGGCTGGCGATGCTCCAAACGGAGAATCCGATGATGACCGCAAGAATCGCGCTGAACACTGCTTTGCCGATGCGTCTTGATCTGCGGAAGGCAAGATCTGCGCTCACCCCGATGAGCAGCGCGACGAATGGGACCAAGCAGGCTGCATAACGTTGATTCCACAGTCCCGCGGGGAGACTGTGCTCATTGAAGATTGCCGTCTGTCCCAGGTACACACTGAAGATTGCGAACGGATAGGCAAAAGCTGCGAGCCAGATCACCAGAGCAGTGATCGAACGACCGCGCGTCACAATCAGGAGAATGCCTCCGATCGCGGCGAGTACGAGCAAGGGCACGCCGACAACTGCCACGACAGCCCAGTTGTAGGTCCATACCGAGAGCCAGAGATTGCCCTGCGCTGGCAGTGCTCCTGAGGCCACCAGGATCGCCTGCTGACTGGCCGCGGAGTATTCGCCTCGCGCGAACTCAAGAGGGTCACCGAAGCGAACCCAGTTGAAGGAGATCCACCAGGCCGCAGCTACGACGGGCACCACCAGGTAGGCGAACACCAGACTCGCCGTGTATCGCAGTGATCTCCAGCGTTTCAGTGAGATGAGGATGATGACAACGGATGCCGCCGCCGCGAAAGCCCACCCTTCGTAGCGTGACAGGACTGCCGCTGCGGTCGGAACTCCGGCAAAAACTGTGAGTTCACCCGGTGAAATCGGCGGATCAGCGACTGCCCACCTTGCGATGCCGGCCAGAGCTGCGAGCAGCGCCGTGATCAGAACGCATTCAGTGAGCGAGATCGTGTACAGGTAGAGGATTGAGGGATTCAGGACGAACACGCCCACGACGATGATCCGCGGGGCAGTTCGCAGGCCTACCCAGTAGCCGACTCGCCATAGCGCTCCTGCCGCCAGAGCCATGCACCCGATGCCCACGATCGCGCCCGCCCAGCCTGATTGCCACAGCGCGAAGGACTGGACGAATGGCAGGAGCAGCAGGTGTGGAAATGGCAGCCACACCGTTCCGATCTTGACAAAATCAGGCTCGACGGCGTCATTTACTCGACGCGCAATGTTCAAGTGCGACTGGGCATCGCCAATCAGCAGGAACCAGTCGTGCTGCCAGACATACACAGCGGCGACAAACACAAGTGCCGCAGCAACTCCCGCAACGACAAGGGTTCCGCGGATCCGGTGCCCCTCTGATGCATGCGCCTCCGCAGGCTCGCGTTGGGCTTGAGTGACGGTGCTCATGGCAGATCGTTGCTGGTGCTGTCGCCTCACCCTTGGGATCGTCGAGCCCGTCGATCAGTTCCGTGATGGTCCTGGATCGGCGTCTTACGATCAGGAAGCGACCACCGATGGCCGCGAGGATCACGAGCATGGCGATGCCGACCCAAATGGGCACCTTCGAGAACTCTTCGGCTACTTGGGCCTGAGGCACGAGCACCGTTGCCGAGAGCACAACTGGCTCTCGATCGGGAAGCCCGATGAGTAGATCGCTTGCCAGGGCGAACCAGCCAGCAGGATCTTCGTCGGCATATGCGGCCAACTGTGCAATGAGAGCTTGGGATCCCTCGCCATCGGTGGACCCCAGCATCACGAGATCGCGACCGCTGACGTTGAATGCTTCGAGGGCTGCGAATTCACCGTCTACCGTCACGCTGAAGGTCTCGCCGCCTTCAGGCACTGTCCGCCAAGGATGGAATCGCAGACTCGCACCCAAGGCATCCGCGTCGGCGGTTCCGGCGCCAACGACCAAGCCCGGATATGACGCGGCCTGGAATTCCTCGAATTCAACGACGCGCACTGAAAGCGGAAGTGCAGATGCGCGTTGAAGGCTGGAGACCAGATGTCCTGCCGCTGTCAGCTCGACGTCGGAAACAGTGCCTGACCCATACGCTACGGGGAGATCCTGACCAAGAGTCTGCGGGAATCGCTCGAATGCCACCGGCAGGCTCTGCCCGGGGCTTGCGGTGATGCTGCTGGCAGCACCGTTGATGTCCAATCGTGCCGATTGCACAGTCTGATCGCAGTTGCCGTCATCAGGAAGCCCATCGAGTTGGAGCGTGAGCCCGTTGTCGCGACGCATCCGCGTGGCATCGATAGAGAGAACAGCGGTGTACTCGTCGCCTTCTGACAGAAGTTGTGAATCGGCCAATTGGCCATTCCACAACACAGACATGGTGATCTGATCGTTGGACGGGACGGGGGTATGCACTCCTGTGAGGTGAATCGTCATCGTGCCAACGGGGCTGCCAAAAGCCGACTGTGGGACGGAGATGAACACGGTGCTGCGCCCCCACCCGTGCAAGGAAGGAGCGGCTGCCCCTAAATCTGCCAGGGTGAGTGTGTGAGTCAGCGCGCCCTGGCCTTCCTGGATCAGCTTCGAGGCCTCCGCACGATCGGCGAGTTTCAGATTGTCTGATCCGAGTGCGGCAGCGGCAGCGCGCAGAGCATCGGGTGAACCGGTGATCGCCAGCGTTGCGGTGCCGCCGCTCACCAACTCAATTGTCGAGTCCGTGGATTTCGATTCGGTCAGCATCACGATGCGATCAAAGCCATGATCCCGGGCAGCCAAGGCACTTGCAGTGAGAACCAGAATCGATGTTGCTCGGTCGTAGCGTGAACTGAGCGCAGCGTCTGCCACGAGGGCAGCCTCGTTCGCCCCTGCCTGGTTGGCGTCCGCAATGACAATGCCAATTGACCGAACGTCTTGTGTGAAGAACTCGTCAATAGTGCTTGGGGTGCTGTTTTGCCCAGTTACCCCAAGTGCCAGGTTCTTCGCCGTTGCTCGTGCAGTCAGATTGAAGACGCAAGAGTCGGTGGGATGTGCAAGAGCATTGGTGAGTGTTACGGGCAGTCGCCCGTCTTGGATCATCGCGGCACTGACGCGAAGAGTGAAGCGGCCTCCGCGTGCGGCATCGAGCCGGGTTTCGGATGAACCTGCCCGGATTACCACTTCGCCAATGGCTGCGACTTCAGCAGTGAGAGTTCCGGTCAGACTGATGGGCGTCAGGCCACGCGGCACTGCCAGCGAAGTGCTCGCGGTTGCGTTGGTGCCCACAACCGTCAGCGTCTGGCTGTACTTCAGTGTCTCCACTTCAAGGGACATGGCAGGCACTGGAGTTGAGAGGCTCAGCAGCAACAGGCCAGCCGCGGCAAGTGCGAGCCGACTCTTCGACCTCACTGTCTCAGACCCACGGCCTGCATCGGTTCCCCCAAATGATCGAGCCGACGGACGCAATCGGTATCGCCAATTAACCACACCATTGTCCCCTTCACAAATACAGTCTTCATCAGGATTGATGCCAAAGCGCGAT
>DNXA01000006.1:0-1147 GCA_003506065.1 Actinomycetota bacterium | reverse complement strand
CTGGCTCTCTTGCCCGCGATATTCGCAATTCACTCGTTCACTTCTGCGTTCGTGTGGCTGGGATTGCTTGGTGACGTCTCGCCAGGAGTGCTCAATGCAGCCACTGGTTTCTATCTCTTCGTGGCTTTTGTGCTGCTGCCGATCTATGCGCCAGCCGCGGTGCTGCTCATTGAGCCTCGCGGATGGCGAAGAATGGCCTTGGTGCTTCTTCTTGCGGCGGGCGCCTACGCAGGCATCGCCTTCCTCCTGGCTCTCACCAGCGGCCGAGGCAGCGCTGTGGCCTGCGATTGGTACATCTCCTTCAACATTGACTCCACTGCAACATCAGTCGCTGTGCTGTATGTGCTTGCAGCATGTGGCGCGCTGCTCTTGTCGGGTCAGCGAATTCTTGTCTACTGGGGGCTTGTGAACGCTGTCGCTGTCGGAGCGCTTGCACTGTGGGCAAGCCGAGGTCTTCCTTCCTTGTGGTGTTTTTTGGCTGCGTGCAGCAGCGTGTTCGTCGCCTGGTATTTGCGCCGCTTGAATCATGAACACGATCGCGGGAAACCATGGCCGTGGGTGGATTCGCGAACTGTGGACGCGCCAGGAATTCTCTAGGTGACGCTGCGTGCTTCCCTGTAGCGTTGCTCATCGTGATCGACAAGGCGCCGCTGCCGCACGCATTGATAGACGCAATCATTGCCGTTGGCAGCGAGCACAGTCTCGACGCAGTTCTTCGCCGGATCGTTGGTACAGCGGCAGATCTTGTCGATGCCGAATACGGCGCACTCGGCGTGCTTGCCTCGCCGTCCTCAGACCAGCTGTCGGACTTCATCACAGTTGGAATGACGCCAGAGGAGATCGCTGCCGTTGGCGAGCTTCCCAGCGGCCGAGGCGTATTGGGCCTGCTGATCCACGAGCCGTTTCCTCGACGTATGGAAGATCTCACCCAGAGTCGTGAGTCCTATGGCTTTCCGGTCAACCACCCGCCAATGCGCACTTTTCTCGGCGTGCCGATTCGGGTGCGGGATGAGGTGTTCGGAAACCTCTATCTCACTGAGAAGCGCGGCGGTCCGTTCAATGGTGACGATGAACGAGTAGTCGTTGCCCTGGCGGCTGCCGCCGGAATGGCGATCGCCAATGCTCGACTGCACGAGGCGGGGCGACT
>DNXA01000025.1:3972-7663 GCA_003506065.1 Actinomycetota bacterium | reverse complement strand
CCGCTGGTGAGCATCTGGTTGAGGTTGTAGATCACATGCGTTCCGCCGGCTTTGGAGGGGAACTCGTAGCGCTTGGCCGACACGATGGTGCCGAAGTCGGCTCTGGCCAGTCCGGCCCGGGCGATCAAGGCCAGGTCGTAGGCAGTTGACTGCTGGCCCGGGCTGTCCAGGCCGTTGGGGGTATTGGCCTGCGTGTCCACGGCCTGCAGCTGATCGGCAAGCGCGTTCATCTGCTCAACTGTCGTGCGCACGCCGCCATTGGCCTGCGCCAAGGCGACTGCAGCGTCATTGCCGCTGGGCAGCATCATCCCGTAGAACAACTGCTCGATCGTGTACTGCTGGCCGACATTGAGGCCGGCTTTGGCCCCCTCGCTCCTTGCTGCCTTGGGGGTGGCTGTGATGGTGCCGTTCATGTCCAATCGCGGCAGCAGAGTCAATGCCGTCAGGGTCTTCAGGGTGCTGGCCGGTGGACGTGGCTTGTGCGCCCTCTTGGCTGCTAGCACTTGCCCGGTGGTGGCATCGGCCAGAATCCAGGTGCGCACCTTCAGCGCCGGAAGCGGATCGGCCCCGCCGGTCAGATTGACCTGGATGCCCGGAAGATCCAGTTGCTCGCCGCCCAGACCGGCTGCCGTTGCCGGCGCCGCCATGAGCCCGAAAGCCAGGCATCCGGTCAGTCCGGCCACCACAAGCTTGCGCATAGTCCAGTCATCGTAATCGAGACAGGCTTCTGTGATGTAGTTCGCACAAGGCCCACCCATGTGCCCGGTGCCCTGCCCCTATGATGCGTAGCGCAGTATTTCGCGTTTGATCTTTCGAAAGGTCTCACCAGTGAGCAGTTCACTCGACATTCCGCCGGCTGACACCACAGCCACCCGCACCAAGGCGAAGATCGGGGTTCGAACTCTCCGCACCGACCGCTGGTGGCTCATGCCACTGGTCACCGTCATCGTGCTGGTCAGCTTCATCGCCTACTCCACGTTCCGGGCATTCGAGAACGCCTACTACTTCGCCGAGCCGCTGATCTCGCCTTTCTACTCTCCGTGTCTGTCCGCGGCCTGCACTCCCGAAGCCGCGCAGTTCTTCTGGACTCCGTTCGGCAGCTGGACCGTCTTCGGCATGGTCATCTCGCCGGCGCTGTTCATCCTGATCTTCCCGCTGGGCTTCCGCCTCACCTGCTACTACTACCGCAAGGCCTACTTCCGCTCCTTCTGGCAGTCACCGCCAGCCTGCGCAGTCTCTGAGCCGCACAAGAAGTACACGGGCGAGACCCGCGTTCCCTTGATCTTCAACAACGCGCACCGCTGGTTCTTCTACGCGGGCCTGGTCTTCAACGTCATCCTCACCTACGACGCCATCATCGCCTTCCGCAATGCCGAGGGCGCTTGGGGTCATATGAGCATTGGCACCCTGATCCTGCTGCTCAACGCGACTTTCCTGTGGCTCTACTCACTGTCCTGCCACTCCTGCCGCCACGCCATGGGCGGTCGCTTGAAGCACTTCTCCAAGCACCCTGTGCGCTACAAGGCTTGGACCTTCATCAGCAAGCTGAATGTCCATCACCCGCGCTACGCCTGGATTTCGCTGTTCGGCGTTGCCCTCACCGACCTGTACATCCGCGAGGTCGCGGTCGGCACCATCTCGAACTTCTACTTCTTCTAAGCTACCGAAGGATCCTCACACATGGAACAGATCGAGCGCTACAAATTTGACGTCGTCGTCATCGGTGCTGGCGGTGCAGGCTTGCGTGCGGCAATCGAGGCGCGCGCAAATGGCAAGAGTGCAGCAGTGCTCAGCAAGTCCCTGTTCGGCAAGGCGCACACCGTCATGGCCGAAGGTGGCATCGCCGCATCGATGGGCAATGTCAACGACCGCGACAACTGGCAGGTGCACTTCGGCGACACCATGCGTGGCGGCAAGTTCCTGAATCACTACCGCATGGCTGAGCTGCATGCGAAAGAAGCACCAGAGCGCGTATGGGAGTTGGAAGCCTGGGGTGCATTGTTCGATCGCACCAAGGACGGCAAGATCAGCCAGCGCAACTTCGGTGGGCACGAGTACCCACGCCTTGCGCATGTTGGCGACCGCACCGGTCTGGAAATGATCCGTACGCTGCAGCAGCGCATCGTTGCCCTGCAGCAGGAGGACAAGCAGAAGACCGGCGAGTTCGAGTCGGGCCTGAAGGTGTTCGCAGAGTGCTCGGTCACCAAGATCTTCATGACAGGTGAGGGCGAGGATCGTCGCGTGGCCGGAGTGCTGGCCTACTGGCGTCCAAGCGGCACCTTCGTTCTCTTTGAATCAGAGTCGGTCGTCATTGCAACCGGCGGCATCGGCAAGTCCTTCAAGGTCACCAGCAACTCATGGGAGTACACCGGCGATGGCCATGCGATGGCCCTTGAATGCGGTGGCTCGCTGGTCAACATGGAGTTCCTGCAGTTCCACCCCACAGGCATGGTGTGGCCGCTGAGCGTCAAGGGCCTGCTCGTGACCGAGTCCGTGCGTGGCGACGGTGGAGTCCTCACCAACTCCGAGGGCCGTCGCTTCATGTTCGACTACATCCCCGATGTGTTCAAGAGCAAGTACGCGACCACCGAAGAGGAAGCCGATCGCTGGTACACCGATCCGGACAACAACCTGCGTCCGCCGGAGTTGCTGCCTCGCGATGAGGTCGCTCGTGCAATCAACTCCGAGGTCAAGGCCGGCCGCGGATCGCCTCACGGCGGTGTGTTCCTGGACGTGTCCAAGCGCCTGCCGGCAGATGTCATCCGCGCGAAGCTTCCCTCGATGTGGCATCAGTTCAAGGAACTTGCTGACGTCGACATCACCCAGGAGGCCATGGAGGTCGGTCCGACCTGTCACTACGTCATGGGTGGCGTCGAGGTCGATCCCGATACTCAGGCTGCAGTTGGCGTCAAGGGTCTGTTCGCAGCCGGTGAGGCCAGTGGCGGCATGCATGGCTCCAACCGTCTCGGTGGCAACTCGCTTTCTGACTTGCTCGTCTTTGGACGTCGCGCCGGGCAGTTTGCTGCGGAGCATGTCGATGAAGTTCGCGGTCAGGGCAAGCAGACTCACGTCAGTGAGGCAGACCTGCAAGAGGCGCTCGACTGGGCACTCGCGCCGTTCACCCGCGTCGAAGGCGAAAGCCCGTACGCAATCCAGTACGACCTGCAAGACACCATGAATGCGCTGGTCGGCATCATCCGCACTGCTTCAGAGATCGAGGAGGCCCTGGTCAAGATCCAGGAGCTCAAGGTGCGCATGGCGAACATGAAGGTCGTGGGCGGCCGGGCGTACAACCCGGGCTGGCATCTGGCCCTGGATCTGCCCAAGCAGCTGCTTGTCTCACAGTGTGTGGCAATGGCGGCGCTGATTCGCGAGGAGTCACGCGGCGGTCACACCCGCGATGACTTCCCTGGGATGAGTGAAGAATGGCGCAAGGTGAACCTCATCGTGCGTGCAGATGATCAGGACGTCACGATCGTCAAGCAGTTCTTGCCGACCATGACATCTGAGCTCGCCGAGTTGTTCGACGAGTCAGAGCTCAGGAAGTACATGACTCAAGAGGAACTCGACTCACTAGCGATAAGGACTCTCTGACTATGGGGTACACGGCGAAGTTCAAGATTTGGCGTGGAGACGATGGCAATGGAGCCCTTCAGGACTACACAGTCGAGGTCAACGAGGGCGAGGTCGT
>DNXA01000025.1:0-3863 GCA_003506065.1 Actinomycetota bacterium | reverse complement strand
GACGTGTCCTTCAACTACAAGAAGGCCCGCGAGGTTCCTTCTTTCCAGCCACCCGTTGGGCTCAAGCCTGGCGAGTTCCGCATGGAGCAGGAGGATGTGCAGCGCAGCCAGGAGTTCCGCAAGTGCATTGAATGCTTCCTTTGCCAGAACACCTGCCACGTCGTTCGCGATCACGAGGAGAACCACGAGGCCTTCGCAGGTCCACGCGTCCTCATGCGCGTCGCTGAGCTCGATATGCATCCGCTTGACACATTGGATCGCAAGAAGATGGCTCAGGACGAGCTCGGCTTGGGCTATTGCAACATCACCAAGTGCTGCACCGAGGTCTGCCCAGAGCACATCCACATCACTGACAACGCCCTGATTCCCCTGAAGGAGCGGGTCGCCGACGTGAAGTACGACCCAATTCGCTGGCTCGGCAGCAAGATCGGTGTTCGCAAGAGCACTGATTGAGATCATCGTTCGGTAGGGGATCGGATCAGTTCAATGGTCTGCTGCCCGCCGCACGCTGTGCGTGAGTAATCTGGCCTCTTGTGACTTCCGTGAATGGCCTGATCCTGGCCGCAGAATTTGATGAGCCCACCCGCGCGGCCTGGATGGTCGAGGTCGACAAGGCGATCAAGGGCGGTGACTTCGACAAGATCCTGGTCAGCACCACCCTGGATGGCATTCGCATTGAGCCGCTGTACACCGCAGAGGATGTCGCGGTTGAGTCCGATGAATCAGGGTTTCCGGGCTTCGCGCCACTGACCCGCGGTGGCGTGATCGAGCCGCGCGTGGACGGTGCCTGGGACATCCGGGCATCCATCGCCCACCCGGACATCGCCGTCGCGAATGCTCAGGCACTCACCGAGTTGCGCAATGGGGCCAACAGCCTGGAACTGCATCTTGATCTCGACGGCGAGGGCGGCGGCATCAGCGTGCGCTCGCAGGCCGATCTGGCACGGGTGCTCGATGGCGTCCTGCTGGACATCGCCCCGATCTCCCTGCGAGCAGGCGCCTACTCGATCATCGCAGCAGAGTGGCTCACCCTCCTGCTCGCAGAACGCAATGTCCAGGGAGTGCATCCCTCTGGCTGTCTGGGCATCGACCCGTTCACCGCGCTGATGACCCGCGGTGATGTCCCGCAGGGCCTGGGTGAGGCGATCATCGAGGGCGTGGCCCTGACCCGGGCATCCACGACTCCGCGACTGCGTGTGTTCCGGGCATCGGGCGTCGTGGTCGCCGATGCGGGCGCCAGCGAGGGCCAGGAGCTCGCCTTCGTTCTTGCCGCAGCGACGACCTACCTGCGCGCACTCGTCGATGACGGAATCGACGTGGCAACTGCCGCGAGCCAGATCGTCCTGGAGCTCGCTGCGGACGTGGACGTGTTCGCCACGATCGCCAAGACCCGCGCTCTGCGGCATTGCTGGTCGACCGTTCTTGAGGCCTGTGGTCTGACCCTGAATGCCCAGCACCCACGCCTGGTGCATGTCGCCGCGCACGCGGGTGGGCGCTGGCTGACGGTGGTCGACCCATGGGTGAACCTGCTGCGCGGTACAGCCGCAGCACTTGGCGCAGTTGTCGGCGGGGCCGATGTGCTGACGGTGGCCGCATTCGATGGGGCCGAGGGGCTTCCCAGTGATCTTGGACGGCGACTGGCTCGCAACACGCAGTTGTTGCTCCAGGATGAGTCAGGAATCGGCCGAGTCTTGGATCCCGCTGGCGGCAGTTACTACGTCGAGAGCCTCACGGATCAAATGGCCGAGGTGGGCTGGCGCGGCTTCCAGGAGATCGAGGCGCAGGGTGGCCTGGCAGTCGTGCTGGGGCATGGCAGCTTCCAGCTGCAGGTAGCCGAGGTGGCAGCCAAGCGCGATCGCCTGCTGGCCACCCGCAAGCAGCCAATCACGGGCGTCAGTGAGTTCCCGCTCGTCGGCGAGCGGCGTCCCGAGGCGGCCACGGCACCCGCGGCCGACCCGCGCCCAGGGATCCGAGTTCCCGGACCTGGCCCGGCGACCACGGCCGACCCGCTCCCAGCGCGCCGGCTGGCGCAGCCCTATGAAGCCCTGCGGGCCGCGGCCGAGTCAGCTGCAGTCCGGCCAGTGATCTTCCTTGCCAACATCGGCACCGGCCCGTCGTACGTAGCCCGGGCCACCTTCTCCAGCAATCTGTTCGCCTCTGGTGGAGTCGATGCGGTCGGAGATGGCGGATACGCGAATGCTGACGCTGCTGCTGCAGCCTTCAAGGAGTCGGGCGCACGCGCTGCAGTCATCTGCGGCACTGACGGCGCCTATGCCGAGCAGGCCATCGACTTTGCACCAGCCCTGAAGGCCGCCGGTGCCAGCTTCGTGTACCTGGCCGGTCGACCAGGAGACGCCAAGGCCGAGTACGAGGCGGCTGGCATCGACGACTTCGCCTATATGGGAGTCGATGTGCTCTCCACCCTGCAGCGCCTACACCGCACCTTGGGAGTTTGAGATGTCGACTGTTCCTGAATTCGCAGGCATTGAACTCACGCCTCGCGTGGGCCGCCCCGACCATTCCTTCTGGATTGATGCGGTGGCGCGGCAGACGGGCTCCCAGCCCGACAAGCTGGTGTGGGAGACGCCTGAGGGCATCGACGTCGCCCCGCTGTACTCCGCAGCCGATCTGGAAGGCCTCGATCACCTGCGCACATTGCCAGGGCTTGCCCCCTTCCTGCGCGGGCCCTATCCGACGATGTATGTCAACCAGCCATGGACTGTGCGTCAGTACGCCGGATTCTCAACAGCGCGTGATTCCAATGCCTTCTACCGTCGCAATCTCTCGCAGGGGCAGAAGGGGCTGAGCATCGCCTTCGACCTCGCCACTCATCGCGGATATGACTCTGACCATCCACGTGTTGCCGGTGATGTCGGCATGGCCGGTGTGGCAATCGACTCGATTCTGGACATGCGTGAACTCTTCGACGGGATCCCGCTTGGCGAGATGAGCGTCTCGATGACGATGAACGGCGCAGTGCTGCCGATCCTCGCGCTCTACATCGTGGCTGCCGAAGAGCAGGGGGTATCAAAGGACAAACTGTCCGGTACTATCCAGAATGATATCCTCAAAGAGTTCATGGTACGCAATACCTACATCTACCCGCCTGCGCCATCCATGCGGATCATAGCCGATATTATTGAATACACCAGCCAGAACATGCCCAGGTTCAACTCCATTTCCATCAGCGGTTACCATATCCAGGAGGCCGGAGCCAACAATGTGCAGGAGTTGGCTTTTACCCTGGCTGACGGTATCGAGTACGTTAAAGCCGCCCTTGCCAAAGGGCTGGAGGTGGACCAGTTTGCCCCCCGCCTCTCCTTCTTCTTTGCCATCGGCATGAACTTTTTCATGGAGATCGCCAAGCTGCGGGCAGCGCGTTTTCTCTGGGCAGAGCTGATGTCCCGGTTCAACCCCAAAAACCCCCTTTCCCTGGCCTTGCGCACCCATTGCCAGACCTCTGGCTGGAGCCTCACCGAGCAGGACCCGTACAATAACGTGATCCGTACCACCATCGAGGCGATGGCTGCGGTGCTGGGCGGCACCCAGTCGTTACATACCAACGCGCTGGATGAGGCGATCGCCCTGCCCACAGATCATTCGGCCCGTATCGCCCGCAACACGCAGTTGGTGATCCAGGAGGAAACCGGCATCATCAACGTGGTTGACCCGCTGGGCGGCTCCTACTATGTTGAAAGCCTGACCGCCTCTTTGATCGAAGAGGGGAGGAAGCTGATTAACGAGATCGACAGCCTGGGCGGCATGACCAAGGCGATTGAGTCCGGCATGCCCAAACTGAAGATCGAGGAATCGGCAGCCCGTAAACAGGCGCGTATTGACTGCGGCCTGGATGTGATCGTTGG
>DNXA01000168.1:3172-6256 GCA_003506065.1 Actinomycetota bacterium | reverse complement strand
TGCGATCCGCAACGAACTGCAGTGCTTCGCGAGCTTGATCCAGGCCGAATGCATCAGAGATATGCGGCACCACCCCCTGACTCACGAGGACATTGAGTGCAGCATCGCCGTCAGCAACCTGCCTAGGGAGATGTTCGCTGACGGTACGGATCTCGAAGCCTTTGATGATCCCGCCCTTCAGAAGCACCAGATTCAGCGGAATACGCGGGATGTCCCCTTGCGCGAAGCCCACGACCACGAATACTCCACCCCAGGCGATGCCACGGAAGGCCTCTTCTGCGTATGGTCCACCAACAGGATCGATGATGAGATCAGCGCCCGTGCCAGTGATGGCCTTGATGCGCTCTTTCAGGCTTTCAGTTGTGTAGTTGATCCCAGCCACTGCACCCAATCGCGAGCACACTTCCAATCGTTCGTCGCTTGCCGCAACAGCAATGACCCGCGCGCCAAGCCGCGTGGCAATGTCGACCGTCGCCGTGCCAACCCCTCCAGCGGCGCCAAGCACAACGACCCAGTCATCAGGCTTGAGCTCACCAATGGTCACGAGCGCGTGATAGGCAGTGCGATAGGTGACACTGAACGCAGCGGCCTGTTCAATGGTCAGCCCGATGGGGATCGGCTTCAACGATGCAGCAGCAACACAGATCTGCTCGGCAAAGGAACCGACAAAGGAACCGCCCATCACCTGATCACCCACCTGCACATTGGTGACGTTCGCACCGATGGAGATGACCTCACCTGCGAACTCACTCCCAGGGATGAACGGTGTAGGGATCGACACTTGGTACAGGTTCTCGATGATGAGCAGATCAGGAAAGTTGATCGCTGCCGCACGAATTGCCACCACTGCATCATCTGGACCAGCCACTGGATCAGGCAGATCAAGGATCGACAGTTGGGACGGCGGACCGTAACCCTCACACACCACTGCCCGCACTGCGCCTCCTCGTCAAAGCCTTGGGTGATGCTAGTCAGATCCGAAGAATTACGGCATTCCACCGTCCACGCGAATCGTTGCGCATGACGTGTAGCTCGATGCGTCCGATGCCAGGTAGATGACAGCCCCGACAATCTCGGGCGGGTCGCCAATGCGCTTCATCGCGATGCGTTGCATGCTGGGCTTCATCGCCTCCAAGTCCCAAGCCTTGGAAATATCGGACATCATCGTTCCGGACATGACTGTGTTGACGCGCACAGCCGGGCCGAATGCCGTTGCAAAGCCCTCGGTCATGGTGTTCAACGCCGACTTCGCACCGGCGTAGGGAATGATCGTTGCGCTTGGTCGAATCGACCCCGAAGAGCTGATGTTGATGATCGAACCGGAGCCGGCAGCGAACATCCGCTCCCCCATCAGCGCGGTCAGGCGATAGGGCCCTTTGAAGTTCAGGTTCATCACGCTGTCGAACATCTGCTCGGTGACTTCTGAGTTCTTCTCGTAGATCGGCGACATCCCCGCGTTGTTGACCAGCACGTCGACTTTGCCGAATCGCGCGTAGACCGCATCGACGAAGGGCTCGATCTCATCCCAATGGCCAACGTGCAATGCGTACGGCATTGCCTGACGGCCAGTGGTCTTCTCAATGTCCTCTGCCACTGCGACGCAGTTCTCCAACTTGCGGCTGGCGATGACTACGTCGGCACCGGCCTGAGCGCAGCCATAGGCCATCTCCTTGCCCAGTCCACGGCTTCCGCCTGTGATCACCACCACCTTGCCGGTCAGGTCAAAAAGGCCATCCAGGTAGCTCATCTGACTCCGTTCGGCATGGTTGCCGCGAGTCCGGCCGCCTGGCTCATGAGTTCCAGAACGAGTGGACCGAATCCAGCAAGCGCAGGGTTGTCGAGATTGTCTTTCACGACGCGGGCGTATGACATCTCCAGAACAATCGCGAGCTTCCAACGTGCAAGCACGAGGTAGTAGTTGAAGTCCTGGGTACTGCGTCCACTCAGCTTCTCATAGTGCGCAAGCAGATCCTCCAAAGGCGCCTGGCCCTCAGTAGTGTGCTTGATGTTGGAATCATCGGCATCGCCCGTAGGGCCCCAGTCGCGCAGCGCCCAGGCCAGGTCCAGAAGCGGATCACCGATTGTGGTCATCTCCCAGTCGACAACAGCTGCGAGTCCCGCTGGCACGTCGTTGGTGAACATGATGTTGGCGAACTGGTAGTCGCCATGCATGATGCCCGGCTCCCATGCACGCGGCTTGTTGTTGTCCAGCCAGGCTGTCGCCTCGTCAAGACCGGGGATCTCACGAAACTTGTAGCCATCAAGGAACGATGTCCAACGACCGACCTGCCGCTCGTGGAAGTTGTCCGGCCGCCCAAAGCCTTCGAGTCCTTGGGCTTTCCAGTCGACAGCTGCCAATTTGGCGGCACCTTCAACGAGGGCGTAGCCAAGCGATGGGCGAAGGCTGGGATCAGAGGCATAAGGCTCGGGCCAACCGGCTCCCGTCATCGACCATCCGATGATCTGCTTCATCAGATAGAAGGGAATGCCGAGTACTTCGGGATCCTGGCAGCCAACAACGAGCTCACCGCGTGGCACATCAGTGCCGTCCAGCGCACCAAGGAATCGCATCTCTCGAAGAATGCCGTCAGCGCGAGCCGCGCCCATCGTGCGCGGGGGAATGCGCATCACTGTGCGATCGCCCCCGCGATCAACCAGATAGAGCTCATTCTGCGAGCCACCGGAGATCTTGGTCAGTTCAGGGGTATCGCCCTTGCCGGGGCGATCAACCGAATCCATCCAGCGCGTCAGGCGCTCGAGTTCGGCGGGAGTGAACGGATGTGTCGAGGTATCGGCCATGTGGAAAGAATACCATTCTGAGAGACAAGAATCCCATTCTCCAACAGAATTCCTGACGACTTTGCGCTGATGCTCCCGCGGCGAGCCTGAGCCACATTGCCTCATCGAAGGACGACGCTGGGAGTACTTCACCACGGAAAGGGCGCAGATGAACCGGAAGCCAAGAAATCTGCTCCTCGTCGGGCTGGCTGTCAGCGGGCTGCTCGTGCTCAGTGCCTGTGCTTCCGGGGAGGAGCCTGCAGTTGACTCCTCAAGTTCGGCCACGGCCAGTCCCAGTTCGAGCCT
>DNXA01000168.1:0-2961 GCA_003506065.1 Actinomycetota bacterium | reverse complement strand
CTCGCCACCCAGCGAGGTCGCATGATGGGAGTCTGCAAGGCAGCGGGGTACCCCGTGCCTTCAGTCAATGCCCAGGCCAAGTTGGACGTCACACCCAGTCCTTCTGCCAGTTGATCTTTCGGTATGCCGTTTGTCCTTGAGTTTCTGCTTGCCATTTTCGCGGGAGTGCTGGCAGGCGCAGTAGGCGGAGGCGGCGGCATGCTCTTTGTGCCCATCCTGGTATTCAGCGGGCTCTCGCCCGTGGCAGCGATTGCCACCAGCAATCTGGGAATCCTGGTGACTACGGCAGCAGCAACCTTCAGCAATGCCCGCGCCCGGCTGGTGCCCTGGCGTCGCGTGTTCATGATCGGCATCCCCGCCGTGATCATCGCCCCGGTTGGCGCTTATGTCGCTCACCACCTGCCAGGCACCGCGCTCCTCCTGGGCTTTGCAGCACTCAACCTGCTCAATGTGGTGCTCACCAATCAGCGCATAGATGCCGAGGACGCCGAGGACGCGCATCACACCAACGCTGCAACGAGCACTCAGATCGCACTCACTGGTGGTTCTGGCGGATTCCTCGGTGGTCTCTTCGGCATCGGCGGTGGGCTCATCACCATTCCGCTGCAGATTCTTTGGCTCAACACTCCGATCAAGGTCGCCGCACGCGTCTCGCTCGCCGTCATCGTGATGTCAAGCTCGGCAGCACTCCTCGGCCACGTCGTGAACAGTGCCGACATCGACTGGCGAGCAGGAGCATTCCTGGGGCTGGGTGGCTTGATCGGTGCGCCAATTGGCGCCCACCTCTTGCGCCGGATGACACCGCGCATGGCAACTCGCCTCCTGCAAACAGTGCTGATCGGCGTTGCCATCCTGGTCACCTCGAAGGCGATCGCAGGCTGATCAACTCGTGAGCAGGCCTTCGCCTTGCGCGACCGAGACTGCGTCTCCTCGCGAGTTCACGCCCAGGGCCTGGTAAATCCGCAGAGTCTCCTGACGAATGGTCGACTCGCTGAACCCAAGCTGCTCAGCGATGGACCTGTTCGTCATTCCGTCTCGAATGCCCTGAAGCACCAGCATCTGTCTCTCGGAGAAACCGGTGTGCTCTTCACCGTTCTCGTCGGCGCTTCGCCGCAGATCAGTGCCACCCATCATTGCCAGCCGCAATTCCAGCAAGCTGACGACGGCACGAACGAAAGGCTCGCTGGCCGGATTCTCCGGAAGTGGCTGGGCGAAGGTGAGAATGAGCACCTGTTCAGGAATCGTCACTCGATTCAGCGGTGCTATCACGACTGCGCCCCGCACGCTCGGGTGCAGGCTGCTGGGAATGAGCCGACCAAGGCGAGCACCACTCTCACCCCAGGAAATGCCACCCTTGGATAGCACGCTCGACAGAGCAGGGTGATCACTGAGCACGATTTCATGGACGACATTCGCGTCTGAAACGCCGTAACAGGATGTCAGGGTCAACTTGCCCTGCGCCTTCACGGTGAACAGCATCACGGTCTCGCACGACCACGAATCAAAGATGCGCAACGCAAGCAGCCTGGTGAGTTCATCCCACTTCGGGGTGCGTACAAGCGACTGCGCCAGCAAGGTCAGCCGCTCGACTCGATCAGGAACATCTTTGGAAATGGGAACCACCCGGTTCCTTGCTATGGCCATTGAGACCACTGACTAGCGCGCACCACGGGCACGAACATAGTCGCTGACGACGTAATCTCCCAAGCGCTCACTTGATGCAGCGAGCACTCGTCCGCCGTTGCGGCGAGCCATCTGATCAAGGAATCGCTCAAGACTTGGATCGTTGCCCAACCGGAACCAGGAGATTGGAACTTTGCGACGAGTCATGAGATCGATCTGCGCAACGGTCAATGCAATTGTCTCGTCGCTCGGTGGCCAGCTGAAGCACGAGTAGCCCTCGGCGTCGATATATGCAGTTGGCTCGCCATCGGTGACAACCATGACAACGCGTTGAGCTGAATGATGCTTGTCCAGGAAGCGCCCTGCCAGCATCAGCGCGTGATGCAGATTGGTGCCCTGGATGTAGCTGGCCTCAAGCTCTGGCAACTCGTGTGGCTTTACGACTTGGGCAACGTTCGCGAAGGAAATGATCTCCAAGGCATCGAGCGGATATGCACTGGCAGCCAAGGACTGCAGTGCCAGAGCCATCGTCTTTGCCGCACCCCAGGTGTCACTCATCACCATCGAGAAGGACTGATCGATCAAGAGGCACACTGCAGCGCGCGTGCGCGTCTCGGTTTCGTGCACTTCGAAATCCTCAGCGCGCAATTTCAGCTCGGCATCACCGCTCATGATCTTGCGATTCACAGCATTGCGAACCGTGCGCACCACATCAATGGGCTGCTCATCGCCGAACTGCCAGGGTCTGGTGAGCCCAGTGATCTCCCCTGCCGCACCTGTTCGATGCACGCTGTGGTCGCCCTGCTTGCTCACATCAAGGGAGGAGAAGACCTCCTTCAGCGCTGATCGACCAATGCGGCGCACGGCCTTGGGCGTGAGCTCGAGTCGATCACCATCGCGCTCGAGATAGCCCTCTTCCTCCAACTGACGTTGGATGTCGCGCATCGCTCGCAAGTCATCGACAGCCTGACGACCAAGTGCACGCGCAACTGCCTGTTCATCGATGTTGTCGAGATTGGCGCGGGCGTCACTGTCGCTGAGTTGGTCCATCAGTGATTCCAGATCAGCGAGCTCAGCGAGCGCTTGGGTGGCATCGGGCAATCCGAGTGGCTCCTCACCACTCATGCTCTGCTGACCTGACCATGAGAATTCCGGCCGCATGGTCTGCAGGTTCTGCTGAAGCCGCGACATCTCATCCTGCAAACCCATATCCGAAAGAGCCTGCTGCATGGCCTCGGCCAGTTCAGCGCGCTGCTCTGGGCTGAGCGACTCCATCATGCGCTGCATAGCAGCTGCCTGACGGGCGAGCTCATCGATGAACTCCTGCAGGGTTTCGGG
>DNXA01000122.1:8345-12612 GCA_003506065.1 Actinomycetota bacterium | reverse complement strand
CTTTCGACGGTAACCTGTCTTCGTGACGACGAGCGCAACGCGGGTATTCCTCGCCCGCCTAGCGGGGGTGCGCGTATTCGATCCGAACGGCGAGCAGCTCGGCAAGGTGCGTGACAGCGTCATCGTTCTGCGCAGTCAAGCTCCGCGCTTTACCGGAATCGTCATCGAAGTTCAGGCGCGACGTCGCATCTTCGTACCGATGTCCAAGGTGACGTCCATCGATGCCAACCAGATCATCGTGACGGGCGTGGTCAACCTGCGCCGCTTCGCCAAGCGGCCAAACGAAACCCTGCTCACTGCAGAATTGCTGGACCGGACGGTCGACCTGATCTCCACCGGCGAGCGAGTTTCGGTCGTCGATGTGGGTGTTGAACTCGATCGCACTCATGACTGGGTGGTCACACAGCTGTTCATCCAGCGAGGATCCAGCGGCTTTCGGCGCCGAGGCGAGCGCAAGGTGGTCGACTGGCAGGAAGTCAGCGGACTCCTCCTGCCCTCCATCGATCAGGATGCAACCGCGATGATTGCGAGCATCGCAACGCTGCGAGCTGCCGATATTGCGGCTCTGCTCCACGAATTGCCAACCAAGCGCCGACTGGAGATCGCCCGGCAACTCGACGACGATCGACTTGCCGACGTGTTGGAAGAGCTTCCCGAGGACGACCGTGTCGAGCTCGTGCAACTGCTCGATGTCGAGCGTGCCGCAGATGTCCTTGAGGACATGGATCCCGATGACGCCGCCGACCTGCTTTCGGAGTTGCCACCGGAACGCGCCGCCGAGCTGTTGCAGCGCATGGAGCCCGAGGAGGCCAAGGACATCCGTCGGCTGCTCTCCTACGACGAGCTCAGTGCTGGCGGCATGATGACGACAGAGCCAGTGGTGCTCTCGCCGGATGCAACCGTTGCTGATGCCCTTGCCCAGATTCGCAATCCCGATGTCTCACCAGCCCTGGCCTCCCAGGTCTACGTCACGCGCAGCCCAACGGAGACTCCTACAGGGCGCTATCTGGGCACCTGCCACTTCCAGCGCCTGCTGCGCGAGCCTCCGGCGACTCTGGTCTCCTCGCTCGTCGATTCCGATCTTGTGCCTGTGCATCCTGAGGCGCCGCTGAGCGAGGTGACCAGAACCTTCGCTGCATACAACCTCGTGGCTTTGCCGGTTGTTGATCAGAACGGTCATCTGCTTGGTGCGGTGACGGTTGACGATGTCATCGACCACATGCTGCCTGAGGACTGGCGCGAGAACGACGGGGACGATCATGGTTAGCCGCCCCTCGCGCAAGGTGCGCGGCATCGATCAACCCTTGGAGCGCGGACTTTCAAGGCGAGGCACCTACGATCCGGAGCGCTTCGGCCGGATCTCAGAGAAGGTCGCCCGCGGCATTGGCTCCTGGGGCTTCATCGCCTGGATGTCCGTGGCGATCACGGTGTGGGTGCTGATCAACACGATTGGCCCCGAGGACTGGCACGTTGACCCCTTCCCCTTCATCTTCCTGACCCTGCTGCTCTCCCTGCAGGCCTCCTACGCCGCCCCACTGATCCTCCTGGCCCAGAATCGCCAGTCTGACCGCGACCGCGTGCAGTACCAGGAGGACCGCCTGCGCACTGAGCGGCTGCTGGCCGACAGCGACTACCTGGCACGCGAGATCGCCGCCCTGCGCCTGGCACTGGGCGAGGTGGCCACCCGTGACTACATCAGGGGCGAACTGCGAGACATGGTGGCCGATTTGCGCGATCACATCGACTCCATGGACCTCGAAGAGCGCCCCAAGCCGCGGGACCGCAAGCGCGAGCGTTGACCGACCGGCCTAGCATCATGTCCATGCAACCAAATCTTGAGGCGATTCACGCTGCCCTCGCCACCGTGCAGGATCCAGAGATCCACCGACCCATCACGGAGCTCGGCATGGTCAAGGCCGTTGAGGCCGACAACAGCGGGGCTGTGAAGGTGGCCATCTTCCTGACCGTCTCAGGCTGCCCAATGAAGGACACGATCACTGAGCGCGTCACTCTCGCCGTTTCAGCAGTGGCCGGAGTCTCCAGCGTCTCTGTCGAGCTCGACGTGATGAGCGATGAGCAGCGCGCGGCGCTGAAGACCCTGCTGCGGGGCGCCGATGCCCGCGAGATCATCTTCAACAAGCCTGGTTCAACGACACGCGTGTATGCGATCGCTTCTGGCAAGGGTGGAGTCGGCAAGTCCTCTGTCACAGCCAACCTCGCCGCAGCGATGGTCGACATGGGACTTTCAGTCGGGCTGGTTGACGCAGACGTGTATGGCCACTCAATCCCGCGGATGCTCGATGCCCTCGATGCCCCGACCATGGTGGAAGGCATGATCATGCCGCCCACGGGCTACGGCGTGCGGGTGATCTCCATGCTCGCCTTCAAGCCAGGCGGGGTTACGCAGCCAGTGGCATTCAGAGGCCCGATGCTGCACCGCGCACTCGAGCAGTTCCTGGCCGATGTGTGGTGGGGCGACCTGGACGTCCTGCTGCTCGACCTGCCACCGGGCACAGGCGATATCGCGATCTCCACTGCACAGTTGCTGCCCGGCGCTGAACTGGTCGTTGTCACCACCCCGCAGATGGCTGCCGCCGATGTTGCGGTGCGAGCGGGCACCCTTGCTGAGCAGACGCATCAGAAGGTTGCTGGCGTCATCGAGAACATGAGCAGCTTCCCGTGCCCCCATTGCGGCGAGCCGATCGACCTGTTCGGAATGGGCGGCGGACAGCTTGTTGCCCAGCAGATCTCCAAGGTGCTCGGAACCGATGTGCCCATGCTCGGGCAGATCCCGTTCGACGTGGCATTGCGTGAAGGCGGGGACGACGGCCGGCCATTGGTGCTCAGCCATCCGGATGCACCCGCATCGATAGCCCTGCGCGCGATTGCCGAGCGACTTGGCATGCGCCCACGGGGACTGGCCGGGATGTCATTGGGCATCACACCAGCAAAGCACTAGCGGCGAGTGCTCACGGGCTAGGTCGCGTCAGGATCGAAGGTCTGCCGAGGCCCTGACACAGGCGGTTGCGGTGCCTTGGCCACCGGTTCCTCGCGCATGATGCTGCTTGCCAGGCGCTTGGGGTGCAGATCGGCCAGACCCTTCACGGTGTCCATCGCATCGTTGAGATCCAGCCCCGCCGAATCGGCAAGATCCTGCTTTGCACTGCTGGCCATCGTGCGAATCTGCTTCAGGAATCTGGCGCCGTCAGCTGCCGCCTTCGGCAGTCGATCTGGTCCGAAAATCAGCAGGCCGAGGACCGCCAGTGCAGCAATCTCACCCAAGCCGATGTCGAACACGTCGTCAGCCTACGCCCGCTCAGCCCTTGCCCGAAGACGAGCCAAGGGTCACGCTGGAGGTGCGCGAAGAGCCGTCGCGCTCAAAAGTCACCGTGATCTTCTCGCCTGGATCGTTGTCGCGAATGGCGACGACGAGTTCGGTCGCGTCATGAATCGGCCGGCCGTTGACTGCAGTGATCACGTCGCCCACCTCAAGTCCGGCAGCGGCCGCTGCACTGGAGTCTGTGACCTTGCTGAGCTTGGCCCCGTCGCCGGAGTAGTTGATTTCGAGCGAAACGCCGATCACCGGCGTCCGTGAATCACCAGTGGCGATGATCTCTTCAGCGATGCGCTTGGCGGAGTTCACTGGAATGGCGAAGCCAAGGCCGATGCTGCCACTTTCCCCTGACGACGCCATGGTGGCGATGGCCGAATTGATGCCGGTCACTTGCCCACTGGCGTTCAGCAGCGGACCGCCCGAATTGCCTGGGTTGATCGCTGCGTCCGTCTGGATGGCATTGATGAATGAGGCCTCGCCGTCACCACCGGTGGTGACGGGTCGGTTGATCGCGCTGATGATGCCTGCAGTCACAGTCCCGGCAAGGCCAAGCGGGGCGCCGATGGCAATCACCGAATCGCCTACGTGCACGGCATCGGAATTCCCGAGAGTGACAGATGGCAGGTCCTTACGACCCACCTTGATCACTGCAAGGTCGTACGCGGGGTTGGTGCCGACAACTTCGGCGGAGGCCTTCGTGCCGTCGTTGAACACCACACTCAGCTTGCCGCCATCGCCCAGCAGCCCCACGACGTGGTTGTTGGTGAGGATGTAGCCGTCGGAACGAAGCACGAATCCGGAACCGCTTCCAGCCTGGGTCTGCCCGTCCACCACGATCGAGACGACCGAGGGCAGCACCGCAGCGACCACCTCGGCAATGGAGCCCGCAGCTGGGGGCGAGAGCTCTGCTGGAGCCTGCGGCAGTGCGACGGA
>DNXA01000122.1:0-8327 GCA_003506065.1 Actinomycetota bacterium | reverse complement strand
GCAACGATTGGAACGAAGGTCGGTGCCTCAGGAGCGAACGTTGGCGCCTCAGGCACGGACTCAGGCACGGACTCAGGTACGGACTCGGGTACGGACTCTGCAACCGGTTGGGGGCCAGACTCGGTCGACATGGATGCAGACTCCTCGCTCAGTGGTTGGTCAGGCAGCTTCGACAGTAGACCCGTTAGGCTGCAGCCAATTCTCACACCCGTGGAGGTGCGCCATCACATCGTCCCCCCTGCCTTCGAAGGCATCATGGAACTACGCCGACGAGTGGCTCGACGAATCCGAGCAGATTCGCGCTGCCCGCGACCGGGCAGGTGAGCTGGGATGCACTCCAGTAGCCCCTTCGACCGCCCACGCCCTTCGCGTGCTTGCCAAGGCCATCAACGCCGAGAACGTGGTGGAAGTCGGAACAGGTGCCGGTGTCTCTGGTGCGGCGTTGCTGTCCGGGATGTCCGCCGAGGGAGTGCTCACCTCGATCGACAACGAGGCCGAGGTCCAGCGCTTGGCTCGCGAGACCCTGAACAATCTGGGCTACGACCACATTCGCGCCCGACTCATCACGGGTCGCGCACTTGACGTGCTCCCCCGGCTGACTGATGGTGCCTACGACCTCGTTTTCATCGACGGAGACCGCACGGAGTACCCAGCAGCGCTGAGCCTTGCCAAGCGACTCCTCCGCGAGGGCGGCCTGGTCGCATTCGACAATATGCTCGCCGACGGCAGCATCGGAGATTCATCGAGTCGCAATCCAGAGGCCGTTGCACTTCGCGATGTGACTCACGCGCTGCGTGATGACGACAACTGGGTGCCCGCCCTCCTGACGGTCGGCTCCGGGCTTCTGATCGCCATCAAGGTCGCCGAGTAGCTGCTCCAGACAAAGCAAAAGGGCTGAGGAATATCCTCAGCCCTTTTCTTATGAGAGATCAGGCAAAGACTGCAAGCAGACTGTTACCGAGATTCTTGGCTTCTTCGGCGTTGAGCTCGACTACGAGCCGACCACCGCCCTCAAGTGGTACGCGCATGACATAGCCACGCCCCTCCTTGGTGACCTCGAGCGGGCCATCGCCCGTTCGTGGCTTCATCGCGGCCATCGCGTCCCCTTTCGTCTGGGGACCCATTATTCCGCTTCGTTCGCGCTCGCGCACCACCGGTCAGGGTTTTGGGACCTTTGGCAGGATTCCCTGCTCGATCAACGCACCCAGTTTGCGCAGTGAGTGGTGCACCCCAGCGACGAATGCCGGCCGGACAACTGGCCACCCAAGTTTGCCAACGACCCCGAGTGGCAGGTCCAAATCCTCGCTCCACAGAAAGCGTGAGCGGCCATCCGTCAGTGCGATGACCTCCATCACGCCGGTTCCCCGAACGAAGCGGCCGGTGTGCAGGACATCAACTCTGTAGGGGGCATCCCATCGGGTGATGGTCATGGTGTCGACAAAGCCGAGTGGAAAGCCGAGGTGAGCACCAGTGAAGGCGCTCAGTTCCGAACCGATCGATTTGCCGTCCCCGTCCACGACGTCGACTGTGGTTCCAAGCATCCACTCACCTTGAACCGACCAGTCGGTGAATGCAGCGAAGACCACATCAACGGGCGCCTGGATATCCACGCTGGCCCGAACCTCACTCAAAGCGGGCCTGCTCCTGGCGCAACTGCTCGTTCTCCGCGCGGAGCCCTGCAAGCGTGGCGTCCACCTCATCCATCCGATATCCGCGGAAGACCACATCGAATCTCGGATCGCCGGGATCGCCCTCGGGGCGCAAGTCGACAACTGCTTCAGGCAGCCCTCCTTGGTGACCAACGAGCAGCAGGGCGAGCCCGATGATCACGGCAATGGCGAGGAACACGATGGTCACTTGCCTATCTCACCACGAGTTGGTGCCCCCTTGGTACCTCCTCCACTCGTGGATGTCAGGCTGTTCTCATGTCGACTTCTGGCCCACTCGTCCTGGGTTCGCAGCACATCGACATTCACGACCGCGCCATCATGGCAATCGTCAATCGCACGAAGGACTCCTTCTTCAAGGGCGGCTCCACCTTCGGCGACGCAGACGCCATGGCAGCTGTGACGGCTGCCGTCGACGCGGGTGCTCACGTCATCGATATCGGCGGGGTCAAGGCGGGTCCGGGTGATGAAGTGGATCCATCCGAGGAGATCCAGCGCACTGCGAGGTTCGTGGGTCAAGTCCGCTCGGCCTTCCCTGAAGTGGTGATCAGCGTGGACACCTGGCGCGCAGAAGTCGGCCGCGCGGCCTGCTTGGAAGGCGCGGATCTGCTCAACGACGCGTGGGGTGGCGTGGATCCAGCTCTTGCAGAGGTGGCGGCGGAGTTCGACGTGGGTCTTGTCTGCACGCATGCCGGGGGTCAGCAACCCCGCACTCGTCCTCACCGCGTTCAATACGCCGATGTGATGGCGACAATCGTGGACTACACCTGCGGGCTCGCCGAGCGCGCAGTTGAGTTGGGCGTGCGACCTGATCGGATCCTCATCGATCCCGGCCACGACTTTGGCAAGAACACCGCACATTCACTGGAAGCCACGCGCCGGCTTGCCGAGATGGTCGAGACCGGCTGGCCGGTGCTGGTGTCCTTGTCGCGCAAGGATTTTGTCGGCGAATCGCTGGGGCTCACCGATCCGCACGATCGATTGCTCGGGACCCTTGCGACGACAGCAATCTCCTCAATGCTCGGAGCCCGCATGTTTCGCGTTCACGATGTGCCCGCAACGCGTCAGACACTTGAAATGGAGCGCACCATCGCAGGAGTTCAGCGACCCCGCATGGCTCGACGCGGCCTGGCCTGACGCGAAGACCACGGCCCCCTAGAGGCCCTGCATTGAATCAGCAGTGGCCCACGTGGCTTGGATTGCGTCACAAGCCTCCTGAACAGAGGTTGTCCAGAGCAACTGGGCCACTGCGTGCTCTCTTACGAACCCGAGCTGCTGCCAATGCAGAACCTGCGCGCGCAGCAGCTCGAAATCCCCCCAGGGGTCAAGCACCACAACAGGTTTCTCGTGCATGCGCAGATGTCGCGAGGTCCACACCTCCATCAGCTCCTCCAGGGTGCCAATCCCCCCAGGAAGGGCCAGAAAGGCATCGGCGCGATCATCCATGATCGCCTTGCGCTCGCGCATGGTTGAGGTGACGATCAATTCATCTGAGTCATGATCGGCGACTTCGTAATCCACCAGCGCTTGCGGGATGACGCCGATGGTGTGGCCTCCACCCAGTCGAGTCGCACGGGCCACCGCCCCCATCATCGATTCCGACCCACCACCGGAAACCAGAGTCCATTGGCGCCCGGCGATCTCCTGGCCGACCTGAGCGGCCAACTCGACGTATCGACCAGGGATCTGCGGACTTGAAGCGCAATACACGCACACGGAAGGCACGCGTGAAGCCTAGGCCAGCCCGAGTTGCGCGAATCCAAATATAGTTGTAGATTCAACTAAATGCTTGAAAGTTCAACTCTTACTGATTCAACTATGAAAGGGCAGTCATGACAGACCTCAGCGCAACCACCGGAACCTGGGCCATCGACCCCAGCCACACGACTATCGGATTCTCGGCCCGCCACGCGATGGTGGCCAAGGTCCGCGGCAACTTCACCGAGTTCACCGGCTCGTTCACCCTCGACGGCGAGGTGCCCCAGAACTCCAGCGCGGAACTGCTCGTGCAGACTGCGAGCCTGACCACTCAGAACGAGGATCGCGACGCACACCTCAAGAGCGCAGACTTCCTGAACGTCGAGACAAACCCGACGCTCACCTTCAAGTCGACAGGCGTCAACGTCAAGGGCGGAGACACCTTCGTTGTGACCGGCGATCTCACCATCGGTGGCATCACCAAGAGTGTCGATGTCGACTTCGAACTGGTCGGCGTCAGCCAGGACCCATGGGGCGGCACTCGCATCGGCTTCGACGGCGAAACAGAGATCACTCGCAAGGACTTCGGACTGGTGTGGAACGTTGCGCTAGAGGCAGGTGGCGTTCTGGTTGGCGAGAAGGTCAAGCTCACTCTCGATGTTGAGGCTGTCAAGCAGTAAGCCACCGCTGCAGCCGTTCATGGCAGCTGCGCACTTGCTCCACCGAAACCCACTCATCGACCTGATGAGCGATGCTCGGGTCCCCCGGTCCGAAGTTCAGGGCCGGGGTACCGAGCGCGGTGAAACGAGCAACATCCGTCCAGCCGAACTTCGGCTGTGGGATCACGCCGATCGCTTCGACAAAGGCCGCTGCGGCCGGTCGGTCAAGTCCCGGACGAGCAGCATCGGCTTCATCGACAAATTGCACGTCGAAGCCTTCGAACACCGACTCGACATGCGCCTTGGCTTCTTCCAGAGATCGATCTGGCGCAAAGCGATAGTTCACCGTCACCACGCACTCATCTGGAATCACGTTGCCAGCGATACCGCCTTTGATGCCAACGGCATTGAGTCCTTCGTGGTACGTCAGTCCGTCCACAACCGGTTCCCGGGCCTGGTAGCCCTGCAAGCGAGCCAACACCTCGCCCGCCGCGTGAACAGCATTGATACCCATCCACGAGCGGGCACTGTGCGATCGCACGCCATTGAGGCGGATCTCGGCACGAAGAGTGCCTTGGCATCCCGCTTCGATGCCGGCATTTGTCGGCTCCATGAGGATCGCCAGCGAAGCCGCAAGCAACATCGGTTCGGCGTCCACAACCTTCTGCAGACCGTTGAACTCCGAGGCCACCTCTTCGCACTCATAGAAGACATACGTCACATCGCGCACCGGGGCTTTGACGTTTGCGGCCAGCGACAACGCGATCGCCAGGCCGCCTTTCATATCGCAGGCGCCTAGTCCGTAAAGCCGATCACCATCGAAATGGTGTGGAAGGTTGCCGGCGCTGGGGACAGTGTCGAGATGGCCACCGATGAGCACGCGATCTGACCGGCCCAACTCCGTACGAGCCACGATGGTGTTCCCAAACCTCACCAGCGTGAGGTGGGCGCACTCAGCAAGCGCTGATTCCACGAGATCGGCCAGCAGGGTCTCATCGTGTGACTCAGACGGCACATCAATGATCGCTGCGGCAAGAGCGACGACATCTGTTGACAGATCCAAGGCGGGCACATGGATACGGTAGTCGCCATGTCCCCCTCAACTGTTGATCTGTCTGCTGTGACGGGTCCTGCTTCAGCCATCGGCCTGGCCACCGTGATCGGCGATCAGATCCTCGACGTCTGGTATCCAGAACCCGCATTGACCGCCATCCCAACCGATGTCAGCGGCCTGGCCAGCGCAATCAATGACGACGCGATCCGCGGTGTTCACGTGCAGACGATTGTGACAACGATCGCCGATCTCGCTGCACCTCCCGTCGACACAGCTGACGTCTTTCTGCGCCTGCACCTGCTGTCATACCGACTCGTGCGGCCGCGCACCATCAACCTCGATGGCATCTTTGGGCTCTTGAACAACGTGGCCTGGACTTCCCTTGGCCCAGTGCCCCTGGATCGACTCAATGAAACCCGGCTGCGCGCGCGTATCAAGGGTCAGCACGTCACGGTCTATGGAGTGGACAAGTTTCCGCGCATGGTCGACTACGTCGTGCCAAGCGGGGTTCGCATCGCTGATGCTGATCGGGTGCGCCTGGGCGCACACGTGGGTTCGGGCACAACAGTGATGCATGAAGGCTTCATCAACTTCAATGCCGGAACCCTTGGCACCTCAATGATCGAAGGCCGCGTTTCTGCAGGAGTCATCGTGGGAGAAGGCTCCGATGTCGGTGGAGGGGCATCCATCATGGGCACCCTCTCAGGTGGCGGAAAGGAAGTCGTCACGATCGGGGCAGGCAGTCTCATTGGTGCCAATGCCGGCGTGGGCTTGAGCCTTGGCGACAACTCAATCGTGGAGGCCGGCTTGTATGTCACAGCAGGGTCGAAAGTGACCATGCCCGACGGTTCGGTGGCCAAGGCTCGCGAGGTCTCTGGGGCTGACAACCTGCTGTTCAGACGGAACTCACAGTCGGGGGCTATCGAAGTGGTGTCACGCACCGGTTCATGGGGCGGGCTCAATTCCGTGCTGCACGCCAACGACTGACCGATTCAGGCCTCCAGGGCCTGCCGAGATTGCGCCGAGGCAAAGCCCAGCCATGTGTGACGATTGCCCGCCCAGCACCAACCGACCTTTGGGGCATTGCGATGCTCAAGGCCGTCACGTCCGGTGCCGCCACTGATCCAGATCGAGGAGTCCGAGCATCCAGTTTGCGCGTCCGTGGATTGAGCTTTCGCGTGCCGATCGTCATGAAGCAGTGGTTCGGCTGGAGTTGCTCAGGATGCGTGAGCAGCCACGAGATCCCTTCATTCACGGTCATTGGAGTGCGGCCCTGACCTTGGATCTCTGGCAGTGCCTCGTTCGGGCTCCAATTGCGCATCTGGTCGCCGCGATCGACACCTCGCATCAAGTAGAGCGGACTCTCAGGAACCTGAACGCTGTCGATAGTCATGAATTCGTCCAGATCATGCATGTCACTCACGACGAATCCCGCCTTGCCATTGAGCTGCAAGACAGTGGCCAGCCGACTCGGCACCACAGTCGCGGGGTGAACGACCACGACCGCATCCTCAATCTCGCGAGATCGTTCTGCGAATGAAGCGAAGACAGCCTCATCGATACGCGCCAAGGCAGGAACGCCAAGATCAATGAGCGATTGAACTTGCTCTGCAATGGACACGAGACTGAGGAAACGAGTGCTCGTCAACCGAACAGCCGCGAGCCTTCCACGGAGTTCGTTGAACTAGCGGGCAGCCATGGGGGTGTAGTCGCGAGCGTCTGAACCGATGTACACCTGACGTGGGCGACCGATCTTGGTATCGGAATCCTCGATCATCTCGCGCCACTGAGCGACCCAGCCTGGGAGCCGTCCGAGTGCGAACATCACGGTGAACATGTCGGTTGGGAAGCCCATGGCCTTGTACAGAATGCCGGTGTAGAAATCGACATTCGGGTAGAGCTTGCGCGAGACGAAGAAATCATCTGCGAGGGCTGTGGCTTCGAGCTCACGAGCAATCTCGAGCAGTGGGTCGTGAACGCCCAGGGCGGCAAGCACGCTGTCGACGTGGCCCTTGACGATTGCGGCGCGTGGGTCGTAGCTCTTGTAGACGCGATGGCCGAAGCCCATGAGCTTCACGCCATCTTCGCGGTTCTTGACCTTGCGCACGAACTCGGCAACATCGCCACCTGAGTCCTTGATGTCTTGCAGCATCTCCATCACGGCCTGGTTCGCTCCACCGTGCAGCGGGCCAAAGAGTGCGTTCACACCAGCGGAGACAGAGGCGTAGACATTGGCGTTCGCCGAGCCAACCATGCGCACGGTGGAGGTGGAGCAGTTCTGCTCGTGATCGGCGTGGAGCAACAGCAGAGTGTCGACAGCGCTGACCACTGCTGGGTTGAGGTCGTAATCCTCACCAGCGGTGCCGAAGGTCATTGCCAGGAAGTTTGCGACGTAACCAAGGGAAGGATCAGGGTCAACGAACTTCTCGCCGAGTGAGTGCTTGTAGGCATAGGCCGCGATAGTCGGAAGTGCACCGAGCAGACGGAAGGTCGAGATCTCGACCTGATCCTTTTCGAAGGGATCAAGCTCATCTTGGTAGTAGGTCGAAAGGGCCGAGACTGCAGCAGAGAGGATCGACATCGGATGCGCATCACGCGGGAAGCCTGCGTACAGGGCCTTGAGCCCTTCGGGCACGATGAGGTACTTGCTGATCTCGCCCTCGAAGTCAGCGAGTTCTGCAGCCGACGGAAGGTTGCCGTAGATGAGGAGGTAGGCCGTCTCCAGGAAAGTGGACTGATCTGCGAGCTGCTCGATCGGATAGCCGCGGTAGCGCAGGATGCCAGCGTCTCCATCAATGAACGTGATGGCAGACGAACAGGCCGCGGTGTTGAGGAACCCGATGTCGAATGTCACATGTCCCGTGGTCTTCATGAAGGGCGCGATATTCAAGCCAGGTTCACCCACGGTTGACGGCACCTCTGGGAGGTCAAGCTCGCCACCTGGGTACTTCACTGCGTATTCAGACACGTCTTCTCCTTGTCGGCGAACTGACACTACAGACTGCGGCTCGTGCTGCGCTATCCCGGTGGAGGGTGGGGCGCGTCACAACGCCAACCGTTCTGGAACCTGGGCGATTGCCTCGTCGGTGGCCGTCAAGGCAATTCTCACATGGTGGGCGCCAGCTTCCCCATAGAAGTCTCCCGGGGTGACGAGCACTCCGCGCTCGGCAAACCAAGCCACCGTCTGCCAGCAGGGCTCGCCACGGGTGGTCCACAGGTAGAGGCCTGCGGCGCTGTCATCAATGGTGA
>DNXA01000075.1 GCA_003506065.1 Actinomycetota bacterium | reverse complement strand
CAAGAAGATCGGTCGCCTTGCCTTTACCCTCGTCCCCCCATTGGGAGCCGAGCAGAATGATCGCGGGCACGGGCGGAAAGGCTACCTGAGTCAGGGGGATTCCCCTATTTGGATTGAGTTGCTTCACTAGACACATGAATGACCAGCTCGGAGTCCTGCTGCTTGGCTACGGTCTGGCCGGACGCGTCTTCCACGCGCCCCTGATCAAAGCCGCACCAGGTCTGCAGCTGCTAGCAGTGGTCACCAACAATCCAGAACGGATCCTCCAAGCACGCCAAGATCTTCCTGATGCCCGCATCCATGCCGACACGGCGTCTGCCTTGGCCCACAGTGAGGACATTGATCTCGTCGTTGTGGCCAATGCGAATCGCGCACATGTGGTTGACGCAGGAATGGCCATTGCTGCTGGCAAGCACGTGGTTGTGGACAAGCCCTTGGCCGGCTCAGCGGCTCAGGCCCAACAGCTCGGGGCCCAGGCCCAAGCGGCCGGGGTGCAGCTGCACACCTTTCAGAATCGCCGCTGGGATTCGGACTTCCTCACCCTGCAATCAGTGCTGGCTTCTGGACAACTCGGCACGGCCCATCGGCTTGAGTCCCGATTCGAGCGCTTACGGGTGGAACCCAAGGGCAACTGGCGCGAGTCGGCAGCGCCACAGGATCTGGGCGGAGTGCTCTTGGACTTCGGCGCACATCTGGTTGACCAGGCTCTTGCACTGCTTGGTCCCGTGGTCTGCGTTGACGCCTACGCGCGCTCCCTTCGACGGCCAGACGGCGCTGACGATGACATGCAACTGCTGCTCACTCACGACAGTGGCGCACTGAGCCTGCTCTTCGGCAGTCAGATCTCGGCCTTCAGCGGGCCTCGATTCAGCCTGCTGGGCACGGCGGGCGGGTTCCGGATCCACGATTGCGACACTCAGGAGAGCCGACTTCGCGAAGGCCAATTGCCAGGCTCTCCCGACTGGGGAGCTGAAGCCTTTGAAGGCGAGTTGAGCCTGGGTCTGCCCGACGGCGGCTCAGCGAACTCGGGCGTACCCGTCATCGCAGGCAGGTGGACGCGCTTCTACGAGCAGGTCCAGGCGGCGATTGCCACCGCGGCGCCGTGGCCGGTTCCCCTGGCGGACGTGATCGCGAACCTCCGAGTCCTTGATGCGGCGCGCGAGTCAGTGCGCACGTCAGCGCGGGTTCTCCTTGATCCGCCCGCTACCCACTAGTGAAGGACCACGCCGTCTGCTGAGTCAGTGGCCTGCCAGAGGTCACCAGGGTGACCGGCCCAAAGTGGCCTTCATTGATGCCATCGGGCGGGCCGGTCTGCGGTTCGACACAGAGGTAGTCCGGATCCGAGTCGTACAGCACGAACCATGGGTGCGACTGATGAATCTCCAACGACAAGGCGGTTCCCCAGTTGATGCGTGCGCGCCGATCAGGCGCGCGAAATGCATCATCGAAGGACCCGTGCTGCAGCGGTGGAACGCGCAGCTCACCACTCAGTGAGAAGTCTGGGTTCTTCACCGCCAACGCGGCTCCCGGCATCTCCCAGCGGGCCTCCCCGAACCCAGTGCGCTTGCGCAGCCATGGATGCATCCCGATGACCGCTGGGAATTCGGAATCATGTGCGCGCACGCTCACGCTGGTGCGCAGAACTGATCGATGCAGGGACCAGGTGAGCTCCATGCTTGCGCGCCAAGGCCAATGCTCTCCGAGTTCCGTGCTGATCGCCAACCATGAGTGATCGGATTCCTGGGCCAATCCGACGACAACCCAAGCTCGATCCAGCACCGTGCCATGCAGTGCCCAACCCTTGTAGTTGGCGGGCATCGGCCAACGAAGGTCATCAATGCGCAGTTCATTGCCGTGGAGTCGCCCGGCCCACGGACCCATCGCATACATGCCGTACTCAATCGGATGAGCCGAGTTGCCACCGAGCAATTCCACGCCATCGAAGAGGAGGGAATTCGCCCGCCCTCCGCCAGCAACATCAACGCCAAGTGCGAGGTCTCCGCACCGCAAGGTGATCGAGGACGGCGCCATCAGGAGGACAGAAAGCTGCTGGACTCGCGCAATGCCTCAATCGGACCAGCGAGCAGCGGCACGAAGGCCGATTCGGCAGCGCCAACCAAGGTGCTCTCAACGCCAAGCACCGGAGCCACGATGTGCACCTGCTCGCGCGAGGCGCGAATGGCATGGCTCACCTTGTCGTCGATGCTCTTGCGCACCTCCGGCAGTACCTCACTCAGGTGACCACCCAGAACGATGACATCCGGATTGAAGATGTTGATGAGATTGCTGATACCAATGCCCAGCCAGGAGCCGACCGCATCGAGTCGACGTGCCGTATCGCGATCTCCGGCCTGCGCGGATGCGACAACGTCGGCAACTGTGGTGTCGGCGTTTCCGTTCTTCAGACAACTGACGATCGCGTCCAGGCCGATCACGGTCTCCCAACAGCCTCGCGATCCGCATCGGCAGGGAGCGCCGTCGGGGTCCACGACCATATGGCCCACCTCGCCGCCAAATCCGCCAGCACCGGACATCAGTTGGTCGTTCAGCACAACTCCACCACCGATGCCAACCTCGCCAGACAGGTAGATCACGTTCCTCAACCCAGCAGCGGCACCACGCACGTGCTCAGCGAGTGCTCCCAGATCAGCGTCATTGCCGATGACGGTGAACGGCACCTCTCCGAATTCATCACGCAAGGCCTGAGAGAGCAGCTTGCCCAAGGGGACATCGACCCAGTCAAGGTTCGGTGCCTGCTTCACCAGCCCGTCACGTGGATCAACGATGCCGGGAACCCCAACACCAGTGCCCACCCAAAGCGCATCCTGCGGAACAGAATCGAGCAATTCATGAGATATCGACAGCAACTGTCGAATGGCTACCGCTGGACTGACTTCGGCACGCATGTGCGTGTGCTCAACACGATCGATGATCACCCCGCCCAAGCCAACGACTGCGCCGACAACGCGCTCGACGCGAAAGTCGAAGGCCAGCACGACAGCCGACTCAGCTCGAGGAGCTACCGCCAGTGATGGTCTCCCGACCGACCCGGACGAACCTGGTTCTTCAACAACAAGTCCCTCGTCCTTGAGTTCACTGACCAAGGCTCCAACAGTGCTGCGATTCAAGCCGGTGTGGGCAACAAGCTCAGACCGCGTTGTCTGACCCTCAAGATGCAATCGCCGAAGAATTGTGGCCAGATTGTTTCGGCGCACTTCATCCTGCGAGGCAGCTAGGGATGTTCTCATCGCGGTCGTAAGTTACCCGCCAGCAGACGAACGCTTGCGAGTGATGGCGTCAACGCTCGCAGCAACCAGAAGCACGCCGCCTGTGACGACATACTGGATACCTGATTGCTGGGTGACCAACGGGAGTCCGTTGGCAATCACCGCGACCACAAGTCCGCCGATCACTGCATCAATTACGCGGCCGCGTCCACCGAACAACGAGGTCCCGCCAATGACAGCGGCACCTACTGCAAAAAGCAGGGTCTGCGCACCACCGGTGGTTGGCGACACCGAGTTGTCGCGCGAAGCCAAGAGCACACCGGCAATCGCCGCCATGAAGGAACAGACCATGAAACAGCTGATCTTGATGCTCGAGACGGCAATGCCTGCGCGTCGAGCAGCTTCAGTGTTGCCGCCGACTGCATAGATATGGCGACCATAGGCAGTGCGTCCCAGGACAAAGGTCAAGATGACAAGCAGAGCCAGGACCACGAGCACTGCCCAAGGCACTCCCTGAATGATTGGAATGCAGCCGGTGTCATCCGGGCTGGCACACGTCTGTCGGCCGGGTCGGACAATCTGCCGCTCCATGTTCAGGATGTACACAGCTGCACCGAGCAGCACCGCAAGAGTCACCACCTTGGCGACCCAGACAGAGGTTGCCGGAGACACCAATGCGTGCTTGCGACGATTCTGGATCGCTCGCAGGCTCACACCGGCGTACCCGAGCACCACGACCAACCAGAGCAGCCAGCCAACCCACACAGGCATGTTGTTGTTCATGATCGCGAGCAGGAATTCATTCTGGATGGGGATGGTGCCGCCTTCACCGATGATCAGCAGCATCACACCCTGGAGTCCGAGGAAGGCCGCCAAGGTCACGACGAATGAGGGAATGCCGAGCCGGGCGACCAGCAGGCCAAGGACCAGGCCGATGAACAGCCCAGTCAGCAGTGCGGCTGCCAAGGCCAGCGGCCAGGGCCAGTTGTGGTTGGTCAGCGTGACGCCGAGGACGGCTGCACACGTGCCGGCAGCAAAACCGGCGGACAGGTCAATCTCGCCAAGGAGGAGGACGAATACCAGGCCCATGGCCAAAATGATGATCGCGGTGCCCTGGTTCAGGAGGTTGGCGAAATTCAACGCGGTGAAGAAGATGCCACCCTGAAGAACGCTGAACAATGCGACAAGCGCGATGAGCCCGAGCACTGCCGGCATCGAGCCGGTATCCCCGCCCTTGACTCGCGCCCAGTAGTCACCAAGTGCCTGACCGATGCTGGTCTCCGGACGAGCTTCGGGGATGTCGGTGTCAGTTGTCTGGGTACTCATGCCGAGACTCCATTCACGGCCTCGGGATGCAAGCCGATATCACCGCTTCGACCAGTGGTGATCAGTTCGACGATCTGGCCGTGCGTGAGCTGGCTGGCAGGCACCTGCGCTGCCATATTGCCCAAGTAGAGGCAGGCCACGCTGTCAGAGACTCGCATGACGTCATTCATGTTGTGCGAGATGATGATGACAGCCAGACCGCTGTCGGCCAGGCGACGCACAAGATTCAGCACCTGCTCGGTCTGGGCAACACCGAGCGCCGCAGTGGGCTCATCCAGAATCACCAACTTCGAGTTCCACAGCACCGCTCGAGCAATGGCAACGGTTTGACGTTGACCACCGGACAGGCTTGAGACCTGCTGTCGCACTGACTTGAGCGTGCGCACCGAGAGTCCCCGCAAGGTTTCGGTGGCGCGTCGTTCCATGGTGATCTCGTCAAGCACAACGCCTCGCGATTGCTCACGGCCCAAGAAGAGGTTGTGCACCACATCGAGGTTGTCGCAAAGTGCCAGATCCTGGTAGACCACTTCGATGCCCAGTGCGTTGGCCTGACGCGGCTCGGCGACATGCACCGGCTTGCCCTCGAAGAGATACTCGCCGGAATCAAAGGGATAGATCCCGGCTACCCCCTTGACCAGAGTGCTCTTTCCCGCTCCATTGTCGCCAACGAGCGCAGTCACCTGGCCCGGGTAGACCACGAAGTCAACGTTGTTGAGCACCTGCACAGGTCCGAAGTTCTTATTGACAGCACGAAGCTCAAGTGTCGGAACAGTTGAGGACATCGGATTGCTTCCCTTCTTCCCAAGCCGGCCACCTGCCGCAGGTGGCCGATGGAAGTGGTGGGGGCAGGTATCGGACCTGCCCCCACGTCCTCCTTCAGCGATTCTTAACTAACGCCGTACTTGGTGCAGGCTTCCTTGAGCTTTGCAGTTGTGCAGATCTTGTCGGCGGTGGTGAATCCATCCGCAACAACATCCTGGACGTTCTCAGGGAAGATTGCCTGAGGCACGAGCAGCACTGATGGCACTGCACTTCCTGAAGTGCTGTCATCGGTTGAACCGGTGGCAAGAGCATCCGCAGCAGCGGTGTCACCGTTGCTCAGAGCAATCGCCAATTCGGCAGCGGCAGCGGCCTCAGCCTTGATGGCCTTGTAGACCGTCATGCACTGAGTGCCAAGCAGCACTCGCTGAAGCCCAGCATCGGTTGCATCCTGACCAGTGACCGGGATCTTTCCGGCCTGACCGTTGCGCTGGAGCACTGAAGCCACGGCTCCACCGAGTCCATCGTTCGCAGCTGCAACACCGATGAAATTCCCCTGAGCCTTGGTGTACATCTGCTCGAAGATGGTGCCCGCCTTGGTGTTGTCCCAATCGGGAACAGACTGATCTGCCGCAATGGTGTAACCAGCATCCGTCAGAACCGTCTCGTATCCCTGCTTGAACAGGGTTGCGTTGTTGTCCGTCGGGGAACCATTGAGCAGCGCAACAGGTCCGTCATTGTTGCCATCGGCCTGCATGCACGTCACCAGACCCTCACCGATCTTGGTGCCGACCGCCACGTTGTCGAAGGATACGTAGTAGTCCGCTCCACCACCCAGAGTGAGACGGTCATAGTCAATGACGGGTACGCCCTGGGCTGCGGCCTTCTTGATGACTGCTGCGCCAGATGGACTGTCGAGGTTGACAATCATCAGCGAGGTCACGCCGCTGGCAAGCATCTGATCGGCGATGGTGGCGAACTTGNNCGTATTGCACGCCAGCTTGGGTGAAGGCCTCTTCGAGGAACTTCCGGTCAGCTGTTTCCCAGCGATCCGAGGAGGCAGCATCCGGGAGGATGACACCCACCTTCGCGGTGGCATTGGATGCAGGAGCTGAACTTGCATCACTGCTCGTGTCGCTACTGCTGCTGCACGCAGCCATGAGCAAGGAGGCGGCCGCAAGGCCGACTACTGCTCCATAGAGTTTCCTGGACATATGTTGCTGTCCTTTCCTCGCAAGATGCCTTGCGCTGTTGAGTTGGGACCGTTCCCTGCCTTCTGTCGCCCGTGGCCGAATCTGGCTACACGCCGAGGATCCGATCAATGACAAGCTGGTCGAGCGCCTCATTCCCATACCCACGCTCAGCGAGGGTTGCGGGACTGAAGTGCTCCGCCAACAACCGATCTGCCACCTCGCGTGAATACGAGCCAACAGTCGGAACCGCGAGTTCGGCAACACCAGCGAATGCCTGTGCTTCCTTGACGCGGGGATCGTTGTCGAACTCGCGGGCCTTGGCCGCAAGTGCGAGATAGGTGCGCATGCATCCGCGCGCGAATTCCCAAATGCCTGCGCCGCCTTCATTGCGATACGGACGGCAGTCAAAGTGCTTGGGGCCGGCGTAGCCGGATGCTTCGAGCAGGCGGACAAGGAAGAAGTTGTCCTTGATGCCCTCAGAGCCAAATCGGAGATCCTGGTCGTACCGGCCGATCTTCTGGTCGTTCAAGTCGATGTGAAAGAGTTTGCCCTGCCAAAGCGCCTGCGCCACACCTTGGTAGAAACTCAGACCAGCCATGGTCTCGTGCGCCACCTCAGGATTGAGGCCAACCATGTGGGGATGCTCAAGGTTCTGGATGAACGCCATTGCGTGTCCAATGGTTGGCAGGAAGGCATCACCACGCGGCTCATTTGGCTTGGGTTCAATCGCGAAACGAATGGGATACCCCTTGTCGAGCGCATAGCTGCAGAGGAAATCCAAGGCCTCCTTGTAGCGGGAGAGCGCATCTGCTGGCTCCTTGCTCGCGGCACTCTCGACACCCTCGCGGCCGCCCCACAGCACGTATGTAGGTGCACCGAGTTCCGCCGCAACATCGATATTTCGCATGGTCTTCTGGATTGCCAGTCGACGGACTCCGCGATCATTCGAAGTGAAGGCCCCGTCCTTGAACATCGGGTGCCAGAACAGATTTGTTGTTGCCATCGAGCAGACGATCCCGGTCTCCTCAAGGCCCTTCTTGAAGCGATCCAGTTCCGCTCGTCTCTGGGGTTCAGGAGCACCAAAACTCATGAGGTCATCGTCGTGAAAGGACACGCCCCAGGCACCGATCTCGGCAAGACCGCGAATGAAATCAACGGGATCAATCGGAGGACGAGTAGCTTCGCCGAAAGGATCGCGACCTGAATGGCCGATGGTCCACAAGCCGAATGCGAATCGATCTTCTGGCTTGGGCTGCAGTTCATCAGACACGGCACTACCTGGCTTCCCGACAATCGAACTAGATATGTTGTGCGACACAACATATGGCTCGAATGTGTGGTCGACAAGGCCCAATGACAAATTATTCGATGAGTTTCGCCCCTCAATCAGCCGTAATCAGGGCAAGCCGTACAAAGCCTCCTGCGCAGATTCGTACTGCGCCCGAATCGCTGGATCTGATGAAGGCTCAAGAACTTCCGTGTGTTCGCCAGCTGCTGCTTCCCAATGCGGAGGGACGTCACCACCTCGCAGGATCCACGCTGCCTGGCGAGCGGCCCCGTCTGCAACGTACTCACCTGCAGGAGGCACATGAATTGGCAAGTCAAAGATCGTTGCCGCAATCTGCCGCACTGCCGGGTTTGCCGCTGCACCGCCGATGAGCAGGATCCGTCGAGCCTGAACTCCCGTGAGCACGAGCGCATCAACTGCCTGCGCCAAGCCCATCAGCATGCCTTCGATCGCGGCTCTGGCCATATTGCTTGCCACAAGATTCTCGCGTGTGATGCCATGCAATGAACCGCGAGCATCGGGTAGGTTCGGCGTGCGCTCGCCGTCGAGGTACGGGATCACGGTCAGTCCCTGCGCCCCAGATGGAGCTGATAGCGCCAGCAGGCCCAACCCTGCAACGTCAACTCCGAGGAGTTGAGCCGTAGAAGTGAGAATGCGAGCAGCATTCAGCGTGCAGACCAATGGCAGGAATCTTCCGGTCGCATCAGCGAACCCGGCGACGTAGCCAGATGCATCGGCAGTGGGGAACTCAGTGCACGCAAAGGCAGTGCCTGAGGTGCCTAGGCTCACCACGACGTCGCCGGGCTGAAGATCAAGGGCCAGAGCACCGGCCATGTTGTCGCCCGTGCCTGGACCGAGCAGCGCTCCGGTGCTTGTGGTCGCAACTGGCACTGCAGGACGCGAAACCGTTGGTAGATCAGGGATATGGCCGAGAGCCAGTGCAACAAGATCCTGCCTATACTCGCCAGATGCAGAAGACCAATACCCCGTGCCTGAAGCGTCGCCGCGATCAGTGAACACTTCACCTGTCGCGCCTGCCAGACGCCAGGTGAGATAATCGTGCGGAAGCATCAATCGCGCCACGCGAGCCGCGTTTGCTGGTTCAGCGCGCCTAAGCCATCGGATCTTCGACACGGTGAAGGACGCGACCGGGACGCTGCCCACAGCATCTGCCCATGCGGCCTGGCCGCCCAGTTCCTTGATCAGATCAATCGCATCAGACGCGGATCGTGTGTCATTCCACAGCAGGGCAGGACGGATGACCTCGTTCTTGTCGTCCAGCACGACCATGCCGTGCTGTTGGCCCGCAACTGAGATCGCAGCCACATCATCGAGGGCGCCTGACAGCGCAGAACCCAATGCTTCCCACCAGGCGGCTGGATCGATCTCAGTGCCATCGGGATGCGGCGCACGTGCTTGGCGCACGAGCGCACCTGTGTCAGCGTCGCGCACCACAACCTTGACGGACTGTGTGGATGAATCGATCCCAGCGACAAGGGGCATTGCTACAGGCTATGTGCCGCAGTCAAGTGCCCGTCGAGAATCGAAACTCAGATCACGTGCGCGGAATGCTCGGATCGCAATC